>NZ_JBICSQ010000048.1:0-63937 GCF_043197175.1 Amycolatopsis sp. NPDC049252 | reverse complement strand
GGTCATGGGGGAGTGCTCGTACGAGACGCAAGCGCGGATCGGTGAGCTGTACGTCACCGAACCGGTCCAGCTGGGCTTCCTCGTCCGCGAGGACGAGCAGCGGCCCGGCGTGGGCGCGTTCGTCCGTGACGCCATCAAGGCGAACGCGGCGCGCCGGAGCTAGCACTGCTCCACGTGGGGGAGGAGTCCCACCGGGCGGGAGGGTGGCGGAGCGAACGCTTACAGTCGAGGGTATGCAGACTTGGTCATCGGTCGACGTGCCCCGCATCCCCGGCACCCCCCGCCCGCTGCGGCTCCACGACACGGCCACCGGGCAGATCCGCCCGACCGCGCCCGGCGCCACCGCCCGGATGTACGTCTGCGGCATCACGCCCTACGACGCGACACACCTCGGGCACGCCGCGACGTACCTCGCCTTCGACCTGGTGAACCGGATCTGGCGGGACAACGGGCACGACGTCCACTACGTGCAGAACGTGACGGACATCGACGAGCCGCTGCTGGAGCGGGCCCAGCGGGACCAGGACGACTGGGTCGTGCTGGGCATGCGTGAGACGGCGCTGTTCCGCGAGGACATGGTTGCCCTGCGGGTCCTCCCGCCGAAGCAGTTCGTCGGCGCGGTGGAGAGCATCCCGGAGATCGTCGAGGTGATCGCGAAGCTGCTGGCCAACGGCAGCGCGTACCGGGCCGACGACGCCGAGTTCCCGGACGTCTACTTCGACCACACGGCGACCGGCAGGTTCGGCTACGAGTCCAACTACGACGAGCCGACCATGAACAAGTTCTTCGCCGAGCGCGGCGGCGACCCCGACCGCGTCGGCAAGCGCCACCCGCTGGACGCGCTGCTGTGGCGGGTTGCCCGCGAGGGTGAGCCGTCGTGGGAGTCCGAGCTCGGCGCGGGCCGCCCGGGCTGGCACATCGAGTGCAGCGCGATCGCCGTCAACCGCCTCGGCCTCGGGTTCGACCTCCAGGGCGGCGGCTCCGACCTGATCTTCCCGCACCACGAGTACAGCGCGGCGCACGCCGAGGCCGTGGCCAAGGACGGCCAGTTCGCCCGCCACTACGTCCACGCGGGCATGATCGGCCTCGACGGCGAGAAGATGTCGAAGTCCCGCGGGAACCTGGTCTTCGTCTCGCGGCTGCGCGCCGACCAGGTCGACCCGGGCGCGATCCGGCTCGCGTTGTTCGCCGGCCACTACCGCGCCGACCGCGCGTGGACGGACTCCCTGCTCGCCGACGCCGAGACGCGGCTGGCACGCTGGCGCGAGGCCGTCTCGCTGGCCACCGGCCCGTCCGCCGAGGACACGATCACGCGGCTGCGCGACCACCTCTCCGACGACCTCGACACGCCGAAGGCCCTCGCGGCGATCGACGCGTGGGCGAACGAGGCCCTCCGCCGCGACGGCACCGACCCGACGGCCCCGGGCCTGATCCGCAGTGCGGTCGACGCCCTCCTCGGCATCACCCTCTGAAACGCCGTGAATGGCCCATTGAGGGACTTCAAGTCCCTCAATGGGCCATTCACGGACTTTGGCGGGTGTATAATGGCCTATACGGCGACGGGCTGGCCGTCGGCCAGTGCCAGGTGGTCGCCTGACCAGTCTCGGCGCAGCCAGCGGTCGTGAGACGCGATGACGACGGCGCCCGGCGCCGTGTCGAGCGCCGCGAACAGCTCTTCCGCCAGGGTCAGCGAAATGTGGTTCGTCGGCTCGTCCAGCAGCAGCACGTCCGGCGGTTCGGCGAGCAGGACCGCCAGCGCCAGCCGGCGGCGCTGGCCCACCGAAAGCACACCGACCGGCTGACCCAGGTCGCGGGACGCCAGCAGGCCGAGGCGGCTCAGCGGGGGAGCCTCTTCGCCGAGCGCGTCCCGGTACACCTGGTGCGCGGACCGCGCCGGGTCCGGGAACACGACGTCCTGCTCCAGCAGGCCGACCCGCACCCCGTGTCCGAAGTGGACCGTGCCGCCCGCGGGGGCCAGCTGTCCCGCGAGGACGGACAGCAACGTCGACTTGCCGGCGCCGTTGCCGCCGGTGACGAGCAGCCGCGCCGAGCCGTCGACGTCCAGTCGTGGCAGGTGCAGCCGTCCCGGCACGTCGAGGTCCCGCACCGAGATCGCCGGGCCGTCGCCCGCCGAGCGGCCGGTGAGCGACGCCCGGAACCGCAGCGGTGCCGGGGGTTTGCGCACCTGGTCGCGCTCCAGGTTCTGGAGCCGCTGCTCGGCGTCGCGCACCCGCCGCGAGATCGTCTTCTGGACGCGGGCGCCCTTGAAGTGGTGGATGAACTTGTCGTTGTCCCGCGGCGCCCGGCCGTAGGCGACGTTCCGCGCGGTGACGGCGACCGTCTCGCGCAGCTCCTTGAGCTCCTCCTGTTCTTCGGCGAAGCGCTGTTCCCAGCGGGCGCGCTCGGCCTTCTTGTGCCCGAGGTAGTCGCGGTAGCTGCCGCCGTACCGGACGGCGCCGCCGGCCTGGCGGTCGGCCGCGGCCGGGTCGAGGTCGACGATGTCCGTGCACACCGCGTCGAGGAAGACGCGGTCGTGCGACGACAGCACCACGATCCCGGTCAGCTCGGCGAGGTGGCGTTCCAGGAACTCCATCGCGGCGTCGTCGAGGTGGTTCGTCGGCTCGTCCAGCAGCAGGGTTTCCGGCCGCCGGATCAGCAGCGCGGCCAGTCCGAGCCGGGACCGCTGCCCGCCGGACATCGTGCCCAGCGGGCGGTCCGGCTCGATCCCGCCGAGGCCGAGCCCGTCGCAGACGAGCTTCGCGCGGCGGTCGGCGTCCCAGAGGTCGTGGGCCTGCGCCCACTCCAGGACCCGGCCATACTCGTCGAGCACGGCCGCGTCGTCGGGCCGCTCGGTCATCGCCGTGGTCAGCTCGTCGAGCCGGACCGTGGCGGCGCGGATCTCGGCGAGCGCGCCGTCGACGACGTCGGCGAACGTCGCGTCCATCGGATAAGGCAGTTCCTGCACCAGGAACCCGACGTCCGGGCCGCGAAGCACCTCGCCGGAGCGGGGTTCTTCGAGCCCGGCCAGCAGGCGCAGCAGGGTGGACTTGCCGGTGCCGTTCTCGCCGACCAGGCCGAGGCGTTGCCCGGCGGACGCGGTCAGCGAGACACCGTCGAGCACCACGCGGGTGCCGTAACCGAAGACGACGTCCTTGGCCTGCAAGGAAAAAACGAGAGTGGACATGCACGATCACCGAGCCCTGGCGAGAAGATGCGGAAATCCCGCCGGGCGTCGTGGCATGCGGGAGCGTCGGCTCGACCGGATGCCGCCTCGGAAGCGGGATGGGCGCGGTTCAGTTCCTCATAGTGGAGCCAGGTTAACGCAACGTCTGTAGAGTTAGTCAACTCGATATGACGTGGGTCACATCAGGCACGTGGGCGGCCGCCTGCTCGGCCGCGGTGGTCCCGTCGGTGAGGAACCCGAGCAGCGCGGTGAGCTGGCGCCGGTCCAGGCGGGCGAGCCGCTCGCCGACGAACCGGGCCATCGGCGCGTACAGCTCGGCGAGCTCGGCCATCCGGTCCGGCAGCGGCCGGACGACGAGCCGGCGCCGGTCGGCGGGATCGGGAGCGCGCTCGGCGAGGCGGTGCAGCTCCATCCGGTCGAGCAGCCGGGTGAACGCCCCGGTGGTCACGCCCAGCAGCCGGGCCAGCTCGGTCGGGGAGTCGCTGACGCCGCCGTGGAGCAGGTGCAGGCAGTGCAGCTCGGTGGGGGTGACGGCCATCCGCTCGGCGACCGCGGCGTGGAAGAGCGCGGTCGAACCCACGAACCGGGGGAGGGCGAGAGCGGCGGCGGTGGCGAGTTCGCGCTGGTCGGGCAACATCCATCCAAGGTGAGGTGACGACGCAGTCACTGCTTCGCGCAGCCACTGCCCGGCGAACGATAGCGGAACCGGTTGACAAACCCGCACGCGGGACCAACTATGAAAGAAGACTTTCGAAATAACTCTTTCAGGTTGGGGACCGATGGCCGAGCTGCCGCCGCGCAAGCGGATCGAGGACGTCGAACTGCTGCGGGCGCTGTCGCACCCGCTGCGGTCGGCGCTGCTGAACCACCTCACGGCCGTCGGCCCGCGCACCGCGAGCGAGTGCGCCGAGGCCGTCGGCTCGACCGCGTCCAACTGCAGCTGGCACCTGCGGCAGCTCGCGCAGTACGGCCTCGTCGAGCGATCCGACGCCGAAGACGGCCGGGAGCGGCCGTGGCGCGCCCGGCAGGTCGGGCTCGACATGGGGGAGCTGGCCGACGACCCGGCGCACCGGGCCGCGCAGCTCGGCATGGTCGGCGCGACGCTGGGCCACGAGCAGGAGCTGACCCAGCGGTACCTGGACTCGCTCGACAGCCTCGACCCGGCCTGGCGGGCGGCGGCCGGGCTGAGCACCTACACGCTGCGCGTCACGCCGGCGGAGCTGACCCGGCTGACCGAGGCGATCGACGCCCTGCTCCGCCCGTACGTCACCCCGATACGGACGGACACGCCCGCCGACGCCCGCTCGGTGCACGTCGGCCTGCGGGCGTTCCCGCGCATCGACCACACGGGAAAGGCGGAGGGATGAAACAGCTGCTGGGGGTACCCGCGTTCGCGCGGTTGTGGGTGGCCGCGTTCTTCGGCGAGACGGCCGAGTGGATGCTGCAGGTCGCGCTGCCGATCTACGTCTTCCAGCGCACCGGCTCCGCGGCGACGACCGCGTTGAGCATCGTGCTCGGCCTGCTGCCCGCGGTGCTGCTCAGCCCGGTCGCCGGGGTGGTCGCCGACCGCTGGAACCGGCGCGCGGTGCTGTTCGGCGTCTGCTGCGGGCTCGCCGTCGTGGCGCTCCCGCTGCTGGGCGAACCCGGTGTCGGGGTCGTGTACGCGGTGATGGCCGGGCAGGCGGCGCTCGCGTCGGTGTTCGAGCCCGCGCGCAACGCCCTGGTCCCGGAGCTGGTCGGCGTCGAGGAGGTCACCGGCGCGAACGGCCTGATGAGCGTCAACAGCAGCGTCGCCCGGCTGGCCGGGGGCTGGGCCGGTGGCGCGCTGCTGGGCTTCGGCGGGCTGGTGGACGTCATCACCGGGTACCTCGCCGTGCTGGCCGTCGCCGCGGCGTTGCTGGCGAAGCCGTTTCGCCGCGTCAGCGCCCCGGCACCCGTCGCGGCGCGCGAACCGGTGGTGCGGGCCTGGCTGGACGGGCTGCGGGAGCTGACCCGCAACCGGCGGTTGTGGCGGACCGGGCTCGCCCTGGCCTTCACGTCCCTGGCTCAGGGCATGTTCCTGGTGCTGTTCGTGGTGTACGTCCTGGACGTGCTCGGCGGCAGCGAGGCCGACGCGGGCCTGCTGCGGGGCGTTCAGGCGGTCGGTGGGCTGGCCGCCGGGTTCGCGTTGGCCACCGTGGCGCGCCGGGTGGCCCCGGCCGCGCTGCTCGGCTGGGGCGCGATCGCGCTGGGCCTGCTGTCGGCGCTGATCTGGAACCTGGCCCTGGCGACGACGGCGATGGGCGTCTACGTGGGCCTGTTCGCGCTGGTCGGTGCGCCCGGCGTGGTCGTCGGCGCCGGATCGCTCTCGGAGATCCAGAGCGCGGTGGCGCCGGAGCGGGCGGGCCGGGTGCTGAGCACGGCGTTCGCCGGCATGGCGACCTTCAGCACCGTGGGGGCGCTGCTGGCCGGGACGCTCGTCGCGGTCACCGGGCCCGCGGTGCTGCTCGACGTGCAGGCCGGCGTCTACGTCGTCGCCGGAGCACTGGTGCTCGTGCGGAAAACCCGCCGGATCCGCCGGATCCAGGATGTTCCCGTGAGCGCGGTGGCTACGGTGGAGGGGTGCCGCACCTCTTCGCCACCAGCGACCTCCACGTGACCCACGAGGGCAACGGCCCGATCCTCGACGCCGTCGTCCCCGAAACCCCGGAAGACTGGCTGCTCGTCGCCGGTGACGTCGCCGAGCGGGCGGAAGCCACGATCGGGACACTCAAGACGCTGCGCGAGCGGTTCGCGAAGGTCGTCTGGGTGCCGGGCAACCACGAGCTGTGGACCACGAAGAACGACGAATGCCAGCTGCGCGGCCAGGCGCGCTACGAGTACCTCGTCGACCAGTGCCGCGAGATCGGCGTGCTCACCCCCGAGGACGAGTTCCCGGTCTGGACGCACGGTCCGCGCCCGCTGACGATCGCCCCGCTGTTCCTGCTCTACGACTACAGCTGGCGGACCCCCGCCGCCGAGGGCAAGTCCCTGGAGGAGGCGCTGCGCCAGGCCCGCGAGGCCGGCGTCGTCTGCACCGACGAGTACTTCCTGTACCCGGACCCGTACCCGAGCCGCCAGGCGTGGTGCGAGGACCGCCTGAAGATCAGCACCGAGCGGCTCGACGCGATCCCCGGGGACCACGGCACGATCCTGATGTCGCACTGGCCGCTGCACCGGCACCCGACCGATCCGCTGTACTGGCCGGAGTTCGCCCTGTGGTGCGGCTCGACCAAGACCGAGGACTGGCACCTGCGCTACCGCGCCGAGATCGCCGTGTACGGCCACCTGCACATCCCGCGCACCACGGAAGCCGACGGTGTCCGCTTCGAAGAGGTCTCGCTGGGCTACCCGCGCGAGTGGCGCAAGCGGGCGCGGGGCGCGGTGCCGATGCGCCGCATCCTCTGGCCCTCCTGACCCACCCCAAACCGCACTTTCGCCGAGAAAGTGTTCCGGAGTTACGGCCTCCCGATCTGGGGTCACTCGAATGAGTCTGGCCGGTTCCGGCGCCGAGCGGGGTCCGGTCGGCGGCCCCTGTCCGGGTGCGCCGCGGCGGCTGCCTGATCCGGCGCGCGGGGGCGGCCGCGTGTCGGTTGCCGTCAGGACTCGGCGCGGCGGCGTTCCCGGAGTGCGCGGACCCGGCCGCGGCTGGCGCACGCCGGGGACGGGCACCAGCGGCGTCGCCCGCCCGGGTCGGCGAACACGCCCCGGCAGTCCTGCTCGGGACAGACCCGCAGGTCGGCACGCAGCGGCCCGGTGAGCCAGTCGGCCGCCTGGAGCGCGAGCCTGCTCAACGCGTCGGCCGCCGTCGCCGGGGCGCTGCGGTGGAGCCGGTCCAGCGCGGCCAGGTGCACCGGCTCGGCCCGGAAGAACACCGTCAGCGCCCGCACCTGATCCGCCCGCGGCGCGACACCGTCGACCGCGCCCAGCGCCAGTTCGCGTAGCGCCTCGCGCAGCCGGTGCGCCGCGTCGAGGTCGGCGCCGGTGACCCGGTCGAGCGGCGTCAGCCCGACCTGGGCGAGCCACTCGGCCAGCCGGTCCGTCGTCGGCATGCGCTCGACCGGGTTCGAGCCGAAGTGGCGGCCGCTCGTCGCGAGCAGGTCCAGCCAGGGAGCGCCGCTGTCGAAGCGGAAGGCGAGGTCGTCGGGCACCCTGGCAGTGTAACGGGTGAGGCGTTACAGTGGCGCCATGGCCGGGGAACCGCGGGTACGGACGGTGCTGGGTGACATCGACCCGGCCGAGCTGGGCGTCACGAACTCCCACGACCACCTCTTCTTCACCTCGAAACTACTGCCGGGCCAGGAGCTGGACGACCCGACCGCGGCGATCGAGGAGCTGGTGCACTTCAAGGCGGCCGGTGGGGCGGCGCTGGTGCAGTGGACGCCGTACGGCCTCACCCGCCGGACCCGCGAACTCGCCTGGATATCGCGGGAAACCGGGGTGCACCTGGTCGCGGCCACCGGCCTCCACCGGGCGGAGCACTACGCACCCGCGATCCTCCACCGCGTGGTCGACGACCTGGTGAAGGTGTTCGTCGCCGACCTGACCGAGGGCACCCAGCCCGCCGACCTGCCCGACGAGCCGCGCACCGGACCGCGCGCCGGGCTGATCAAGGTGGCCGGCGCCTTCCACGTGATCGACCCCCACGCCCGGCTGACCATGACCGCCGCCGCGGTGGCCCACCAGGAGACCGGCACGCCGATCGCGGTGCACCTCGAACTCGGGACCGCGGCCCTCGAGACGGTCCACCTGCTCTGCGACCAGCTCGATGTTTCGCCGGATCGGGTGATCCTCGGGCACCTCAACCGCAACCCGGACGTCCGGCTCCAGCGGGAGATCGCCGAGACCGGCGTGTTCCTCGGGTTCGACGGCCCGTCCCGGGGCAACCACGCCACCGACTGGCGGCTCTTCGACGGCCTGGAAGCGCTCGTCGAGGCGGGCCACGGCGGGCAGATCCTGCTGGGCGGCGACACCACGACGGCCGCGGCCCGGATGGTCACCGGCGGCGGCCCGGGCGCGCCCTACCTGCTCACGACGCTGGCACCGCGGCTCACGAAGCTGCTCGGCGGCGACGTCGTCACGGCCATGCTGGTGGCGAACCCCGCCCGGGCGTTCGCCACCAGCCGGCTCGCGTAGCTCAGCGGAGGCCGAAGCCCTCCTGGCCCCCGTTGCCGCCGCGGCCGCGGCGGCGCAGGTAGCGCTCGAACTCGGCGGCGATCTTGTCGCCGCTGACCTCTTCGGGCTCGACCTCGCTCTGCGCGTCGCCGCGCTCTTCGAGACCGCGGACGTACTCGCTGATCTCCTCGTCCTCGTCGGCCATCTCGCTGACCGTGCGCTGCCACTCCTCGGCCTGCTCCGGCAGCGCGCCCAGCGGGATCTCGACGTCGAGGATGTCCTCCAGCTTGTGCAGCAGCGCCAGCGTCGCCTTCGGGGACGGCGGGTGCGACACGTAGTGCGGCACCGCGGCCCAGATCGAGACGGCCGGGATGCCGGCCTGGACGCAGTAGTCCTGCAGGATCCCGACGATGCCGGTCGGGCCCTGGTAGTTGTTCAGGTCCAGCCCGTACAGGGACGCGGTGTCCTTGTCGTAAGCCGTCCCGGTGACCGGGACCGGCCGGGTGTGCGCGGTGTCGGCGAGCAGCGCGCCGAGCGTCACGACCGTGGCGACGTCCAGCTGCTGGATGTGTTCGAGCAGCTCGGCGCAGAAGGCGCGCCAGCGCATGTTCGGCTCGGGGCCCTGCACGAGCACCACGTCGCGGTCGAACCCGTCGGGGCGGCACACCGACAACGTCGTCGTCGGCCAGTCGACGCGGCGGGTGACGCCGTCGACCATCCGGACCGTGGGCCTGCTGACCTGGAAGTCGTAGTACTCGTCCGGTTCCAGCTCGGCCAGTGGTGTGGCGTCCCAGTTGAGCTGCAGGTGCTCGACGGCCCGGCTGGCCGCGTCACCTGCGTCGTTCCAGCCTTCGAAGGCGACCACCATCAAGGGCCGGGAGGGTTCGGGGCGGTCGCCAGGCGGCCGCGGGGTCTCGTCGACGGGCTCACTCACCGGACCAGCCTACGACCACCGGCCTTAGGCTGTTCAGCATGTCCGACCGCCTGTCGTCGCCGTTCCTCGACGCCCTGGCCGCCCGGGTGCTGGTGGCCGACGGGGCGATGGGCACGGCCCTGCAGGCCCACGACCTGAGCCTGGACGACTTCGCGGGCCTCGAAGGCTGCAACGAGGTCCTCAACGTCACCCGTCCGGACGTGGTGCGGTCGGTGCACCGCGGGTATCTGGCGGCCGGGGCGGACGCGGTCGAATCCAACACTTTCGGGGCGAATTTTGCCAACTTCGCCGAATACGACATCACCGAGCGCATCTTCGAACTGGCCGAGGCGGGCGCCCGGCTCGCCCGGGAGACGGCGGACGAGTTCGCGACGCCGGACCGGCCGCGGTTCGTGCTCGGCTCGGTCGGCCCGGGCACCAAGCTGCCGACGCTCGGGCACGCGCCGTTCACCACGCTGCGTGACGCCTACCGCGAGGAGGTCCGCGGCCTGCTGGCCGGCGGCGCGGACGCGGTGATCGTCGAGACCACCCAGGACATCCTGCAGACCAAGGCGGCGGTCATCGGCGCGCACCGGGCGATGGCCGGCGAGGGCAGGCGCGTGCCGATCCTGGCCTCGATCACCGTCGAGACCACCGGCACGATGCTGCTCGGCACCGAGGTCGGCGCCGCGCTGGCCGCGCTGGAACCGCTGGGCATCGACGTCATCGGGCTCAACTGCGCGACCGGCCCGGCCGAGATGAGCGAGCACCTGCGGCAGCTGGCCAAGCACGCGCGGATACCGCTGTCGGTGATGCCCAACGCCGGCCTGCCCGAGCTGGGCCCGGACGGCGCGGTCTACCCGCTGGGGCCGGAAGCCCTGGTCGAGGCGCTGACCGGGTTCGTGCGCGAGTTCGGCGTCGGCCTGGTCGGCGGCTGCTGCGGCACCACCGACGAGCACATCCGGCAGCTCGCCGCCGCCGTCGCGGGCACCGTCCCGGTCCCGCGGCGGCCGCGTCCCGAGCCGGGCGTGTCGTCGCTCTACCAGGCGATCCCGTTCCAGCAGGACGCCAGCGTGCTGATGATCGGCGAGCGGACCAACGCGAACGGCTCCCGGGCGTTCCGCACCGCGATGCTCGACGGCCGCTGGGACGACTGCGTCGAGATCGCCCGCGAGCAGACCCGCGACGGTGCCCACCTGCTCGACCTCTGCGTCGACTACGTCGGACGGGACGGCACGGCGGACATGGCCGAGCTGGCCGGGCGGCTGGCCACGGCCTCCACGCTGCCGATCATGCTCGACTCGACCGAGGTCCCGGTACTGCGGGCCGGCCTGGAACGCCTCGGGGGCCGGTGCGCGGTCAACTCCGTCAACTACGAGGACGGCGACGGCCCCGACTCGCGGTTCACCCAGGTCATGGCGCTGGTCAGCGAGTTCGGCGCGGCCGTCGTCGCGCTGACCATCGACGAAGTGGGCCAGGCCCGGACCGCCCGGACCAAGGCCGACATCGCGACGCGGCTGATCGAGGACATCACCGGCACCTGGGGGCTGCGGACCTCCGACGTCGTGATCGACGCCCTGACGTTCACCATCGCCACCGGCCAGGAGGAGTCGCGGCGCGACGGGATCGAGACGATCGAGGCGATCCGCGAGATCAAGCGCCGCCACCCCGACGTCCAGACCACCCTCGGCCTGTCGAACATCTCCTTCGGCCTCAACCCGGCCGCGCGGCAGGTGCTCAACTCGGTGTTCCTGCACGAGTGCGTCCAGGCCGGGCTGGACACCGCGATCGTGCACGCGTCGAAGATCCTGCCGATGGCCCGGATCCCGGACGACCAGCGCGCGGTGGCCCTCGACCTGGTCTACGACCGCCGTCGCGACGGTTACGACCCGCTGCAGGAGCTGATGGCGCTCTTCGAGGGCGTCAGCGCGGCGTCGTCGAAGGCGTCTCGGGCCGAGGAGCTGGCCGCGCTGCCGCTGTTCGAGCGGCTGGAACGCCGGATCGTCGACGGCGAGCGGAACGGTCTCACTGACGACCTCGACGCAGGCCTGGAGCAGCGGCCCGCCCTGGAGATCATCAACGACACCCTGCTGGCCGGGATGAAGACCGTCGGGGAGCTGTTCGGGTCCGGGCAGATGCAACTGCCGTTCGTGCTCCGGTCCGCCGAGGTGATGAAGGCGGCCGTCGCCCACCTGGAACCGCACCTGGAGACCGGCGACGACGCCGGCAAGGGCCGGATCGTGCTGGCCACCGTGCGCGGCGACGTGCACGACATCGGCAAGAACCTGGTCGACATCATCCTGTCCAACAACGGCTACGAGGTCGTCAACCTCGGCATCAAGCAGCCGATCACGACCATCCTCGACGCGGCGGCCGAGAACGGCGCCGACGCCATCGGGATGTCCGGGCTGCTGGTGAAGTCCACGGTCATCATGAAGGAGAACCTCCAGGAGATGAACTCCCGGGGCGTCTCCGCGCGGTGGCCGGTCCTGCTGGGCGGCGCCGCGCTGACCCGCTCCTACGTCGAGAACGACCTGAGCGAGCTCTACACCGGCGACGTCCGCTACGCGCGGGACGCCTTCGAGGGCCTGCGGCTGATGGACGCGATCATGGCCGCCAAGCGCGGCGAGACGTCCACTGTGGACGCCGAGGCGGCGGCGAAACGCCGGGAGCGCAAGGAACGGCGCGAACGCTCGCTGCGGATCGCCGAAGCGCGCAAAGGCCGCCAGACCGACGAGGGGCCGCCGCCCGCTCGTTCGGACGTCGCCACCGACGTCCCGCTGCCGGTGCCGCCGTTCTGGGGCAGCCGGGTCGTCAAGGGCATCCCGCTGGCCGAATACGCCGCGATGCTCGACGAGCGCGCGACGTTCATGGGGCAGTGGGGGCTCAAGGGTGCGCGCGGCGGCTCCGGGCCGACCTACGACGAGCTGGTCGAGTCCGAAGGCCGGCCGCGGCTGCGCTACTGGCTCGACCGGCTGACCGCCGGCGGCGTCCTGGCGCACGCGGCCGTCGTCTACGGCTACTTCCCGTGCGTGGCCGAGGGGGACGACCTGGTCGTGCTCACCGAGCCCGCGCCGGACGCGCCGGAGCGGCTGCGCTTCACGTTCCCGCGGCAGCGCCGTGACCGGCGGCTCTGCCTGGCCGACTTCTACCGCCCGCGGGAGTCGGGCGAGGTCGACGTCGTCCCGTTCACCGTCGTGACCATGGGCCGGCCGATCGCCGACCACGCCAACGAGCTGTTCGCCGCCGACGCCTACCGCGACTACCTCGAGGTGCACGGCCTCGGCGTCCAGCTGACCGAGGCGCTCGCCGAGTACTGGCACCGCCGCATCCGGCAGGAGCTGACCTTCCCCGGTGGTGTGGCGGTCGCCTCAGAGGACCCCGAGGACGTCGAGGAGTTCTTCAAGCTCGGCTACCGTGGAGCGAGGTTCTCCCTGGGCTATGGCGCCTGTCCCGATCTCGAGGACCGGGCGAAGATCGTCGCGCTCCTCGAACCGGGCCGCATCGGCGTCAAGCTGTCCGAGGAGTACCAGCTGCACCCCGAGCAGTCGACCGACGCGATCGTCTGCCACCACCCGGAAGCCAAATACTTCAACACCTAAGTCCTGGAGGGGATCCACTGTGGACGGTCTCGACGCCGTGTTGTTCGACATGGACGGAACACTGGTCGATTCCGAGAAGCTGTGGGACGTCGCGCTCTACGAGACGGCGGAAGCCCTCGGCGGCAAGCTGTCGGAAGAGACGCGGATGACGCTCGTCGGGTCCAACATGGACGACACCTCCGCGTGCCTGCTCGAGGTCGCCGGCCGCGAGGTGACACCGGAGTCGGTCGCCGAGACGGGGACGCTGATCCGACGCCGCACGGCCGGGCTGTTCGACGACGCGCTCCCATGGCGCCCCGGCGCTCGCGAGGTGCTGGCCGCGGTGCGCGCGGCGGGCCTGCGCTCGGCGCTGGTCACCTCCACCGAGCGCGACCTGACCGACCTGGCGCTCAACACGATCGGCCGCGAGTTCTTCGACGTCACGGTGTGCGGCGACGAGGTCGAGGGCCACAACAAGCCACACCCGCGCCCGTACCTCAAAGCCGCCGAACTGCTCGGTGTCGCGCCGGAACGTTGCGTCGCGGTCGAGGACTCACCGCCCGGGACGGCGTCGGCGGTGGCCGCGGGCTGCACGGTGCTGGTGATCCCGAACGACGTCGAGGTCGAGCCGGGGGAGCGGCGCGTCTTCCGTGACACGCTCGTCGGCGTCGACGTGCCGGCGCTGGCGGCCCTGCTGGGCTGAGCACGACCATGTCGCTTTTCCGCTAGCCCCGGCCGGCGGGCTCGGTGATGCTGGGGTGGTGCACGAAGACTTCGAGGGGTGCGTGCGGGCGGTCCTGAGCAAGGACGCCCGGTTCGACGGGTGGTTCTACACGGCCGTCGTCACGACCCGGATCTACTGCCGGCCGAGCTGCCCGGTGGTTCCGCCGAAACGGCGGAACATGCGGTTCTACCCCAGCGCCGCGGCCGCCCAGCAGGCCGGGTTCCGGGCGTGCAAGCGCTGCCGGCCGGACGCCAGCCCGGGCTCGCCGCTGTGGAACGAGCGCGCGGACCTGGTCGCGCGGGCGATGCGGCTGATCGCCGACGGCGTCGTCGACACCGAGGGCGTGCGGGGCCTGGCCGACCGGCTCGGCTACAGCGTCCGGCAGATCGAGCGCCAGGTGTTCGCGGAGCTGGGCGCCGGGCCGCTGGCGGTGGCGCGGGCCCAGCGCGCGCAGACCGCGCGGACGCTCATCGAGACGACCACCCTGCCGATGACGGAGCTGGCGCTCGCGGCCGGGTTCGGCAGCATCCGGACGTTCAACGACACCGTCCGGGCGGTGTTCGCCCTGTCCCCGACCGAGCTGCGCGCCCGCGCGAAGGGCAGGCCGACGATCGCCGCCGGGGCGGCGATCCCGCTGCGGCTGCCCTACCGCCGGCCGCTGTGCCCGGACAACCTGTTCGGGCACCTGGTGGCCACCGGCGTGCCGGGCGTGGAGGAATGGCGGGACGGCGCCTACCGCCGGACGCTGCGGCTGCCGCACGGCCACGGCGTCGTCGCGCTGCGGCCGGAGGACGGGCACATCGCCTGCCGGCTCACCCTGACCGACCTGCGTGACCTGCCCGCCGCCACGAGCCGCTGCCGCCGCCTGCTCGACCTGGACGCGGACCCGGTGGCCGTCGACGACCAGCTCGCCACCGATCCGCTGCTCGCCCCGCTGGTCGCGGCCGCGCCGGGCCGCCGGGTCCCGCGCACGGTCGACGGCGCCGAGTTCGCCGTGCGGGCGGTGCTGGGGCAGCAGGTGTCGACCGCCGCCGCGCGGACGCACGCCGCCCGGATCGTCGTCGCGCACGGCACCCCGGTCGAAGACCCCGAGGGCGGCTTGACGCACCTGTTCCCGTCACCCGAGGCGCTGGCCGAGCTCGACCCGGAGACGCTCGCCATGCCGCGCAGCCGCCGTCGCACGCTGCTGGCCCTGGTGGAGGCCCTGACCGGCGGCCTCGACCTCGGCGCGGGCAGCGACTGGGCCGGGACCCGGGCCGCGCTGAGCGCGTTGCCCGGCTTCGGTCCGTGGACCGTCGAGAGCATCGCGATGCGCGCGCTGGGCGACCCGGACGCGTTCCTGCCCACCGATCTCGGCATCAAGTACGCGGCGGAGACGCTCGGCCTCGGCGGCCAGGCCGCGATCGTCAGCCGCTCCGCGGCGTGGCGCCCGTGGCGCGCGTACGCCACCCAGCACCTGTGGGCCACCGGCGACCACGCCATCAACCGCATGCCCGCCGCCTGAGCCCCGTACGACAGGAGAATCATGCGTTCCCACGCTGTCGTGGACAGCCCGTTCGGCCCGCTCACGCTCGTCGCCCAGGGCGACGCGCTCTGCGGGCTGTACATGGTCCGGCAACGGCATCGTCCCGACGAAGTCACCTTCGGCGAGCCGGACCCGGGCGCCGGGATCTTCGCGCGCGCCGAGACCGAGCTGAAGGAGTACTTCGCCGGGCAGCGCCACGAGTTCTACGTGCCGCTGACGTTCGTCGGCACACCGTTCCAGCAGCTGGTCTGGGCCGAGCTGCGGAAGATCCCGTACGGCACCACGACTTCCTACGGCGAGCTGGCCGACCGGCTGGGCAAGCCGTCGGCGTCGCGCGCGGTCGGCCTGGCCAACGGCCGGAACCCGATCGGCATCATCGTGCCGTGCCACCGCGTGGTCGGGGCCAACGGTTCGCTGACCGGCTACGGCGGCGGCCTCGAGCGCAAGCGCCACCTGCTCGACTTCGAACAGGAGCACGAAACGCTCTTCTGACCTCGGCGGTTCCCACTCCTCGGGAGCCGACGTCCACGAAGGTGTGACATCGGCGGCACCCGCACCGGCCCGGGGCGGCACCGGCCCGGCCGGGGTGGAAGGATCTGCAGACCGTGAAGACCTTCGATGAGCTGTTCGCGGAGCTTGCCGAGCGCGCGCGTTCCCGTCCCGACGGGTCCGGCACCGTCGTCGCCCTCGACGCGGGAGTGCACGCCCAGGGCAAGAAGGTGCTGGAGGAAGCCGGCGAGGTGTGGATCGCCGCCGAGCACGAGTCCGACGACCGCCTCGCCGAGGAGATCTCCCAGCTGCTGTACCGGGTGCAGGTGCTGATGCTCGGCCGCGGCCTGTCGACCGAGGACGTCTACCGCTACCTGTGACGGTTGCTCGACGAACACTGCCCGCCGATTGAGGAGAGAAGCGAAATGCTGCGTGTTGCCGTGCCGAACAAGGGAGCCCTCGCCGCAGCGGCGACGGAGATGCTCGGCGAGGCGGGCTACCGGAAGCGGCATGAGCAGCGCGACCTGACCGTGCTGGACCCGGTCAACGAGGTCGAGTTCTTCTTCCTGCGCCCCAAGGACATCGCGATCTACGTCGGCTCCGGCGACCTGGACCTCGGCATCACCGGCCGCGACCTCGCGCTCGACTCCGGCGCGCCGGTCGAGGAGCTCCAGGCGCTCGGCTTCGGCGGCTCGACGTTCCGCTACGCCGCCCCGGCGGGCCAGGACTGGAAGCCGGCCGACCTGCAGGGCAAGCGGCTCGCGACGTCGTACCCGCGGCTGGTGCGCGACGACCTCGCACGCCACGGCGTCGAGGCCGAGGTGATCCGCCTCGACGGCGCGGTCGAGATCTCGATCCAGCTCGGGGTCGCGGACGCGATCGCGGACGTCGTCGAGTCCGGCCGGTCGCTGCGGCAGAACAACCTGGTGGCCTTCGGCGACCCGATCTGCGTGTCGGAAGCCGTGCTGCTGCAGCGGAAGGGCACCGAGCAGAGCAAGGCGAAGAGCCAGCTCGCGGCGCGCCTGCGCGGTGTCGTCTTCGCGCAGCAGTACCTGATGCTGGACTACGACTGCCCGCGGACGCTCGTCGAGCGCGCCATCGGCATCACGCCCGGCCTGGAGTCGCCGACGGTGGCGCCGCTCGCCGTCGACGACTGGGTGGCGGTACGCGCGATGGTGTCGCGCAAGGACGTCAACCGGGTCATGGACGAGCTCGCCGAGGTGGGCGCGAAGGCCATCCTGGCGTCCGACATCCGGTCCTGCCGCCTCTGAACCGGCCCGTTCGCGGGCGGGAAACCGCTTCCCGCCCGCGAACCGGTCAGCGAGGCCGGTGCGGTTTCTTCGGCAGCAGGTCGTAGAGGCCCTTGCGGGCGCCGTTGTCGTTGTTGTTGCGCGCCACCGCGACCTCGGAGATGAAGTCCTCGAAGACGAACTCCTCGTCGGCCGGCACCACCGCGGGCGCCGAGTTCTGCTCCAGGTAGCTGTCCAGCGTGCCGGCGATCTCGCGGAACGACAGGGCCTGCAGCGTTTCCGGCGCATAGGTCGTCACCGGGACGCCGTGCGCGGCCGCCTCGTTCATCACCACGCCCAGGGGCAGGTGCGACAGCATCGGGATGCCGAACTCGTACATCTCCTGCAGCGCCGCGGCCGCGTAGTGCGAGATCGGCCGCCGGTAGAGGCTCGGGACCAGCCCGAACCACGAGAGCGGCTGCCGTCCGACGGTCTGCTCGACGTAGCGCACCTGGTCCGCGAGCAGCCGCAGCGCGCGGATGGACGTCTTGTCCGGCTGCACCGGGACCAGTATCCCGTGCGACGCCGCCAGGGCGTTGTTCGTCAGCACGTCGAGCGCCGGCGGGCAGTCGATGACGCAGTGGTCGTAGTTGGCGAATTGGATGACCCGGGCCAGCTGCCAGCCGGGCACGCGGAACGAGTCGAGCCGCCGGATCAGGTCGAACATCCCCGGCGAGGTCGGGATGACGTCGAGCGCGCCGCCACGGCCGAGGTTGCTGCGCGGGTGCGGCACGACGAGGTCTTCGATCGGCCCCTTCCACGTCTTGGCCAGGGCCTTCGCCAGGGTCGGCGCGTCCCCGCGGACCTCGGCCAGGCCGAGCATCTCGGTCGTCGCGTGTCCCTGCGGGTCGAGGTCGACCAGCAGCACCCGCCGGCCGCGCTCGGCCAAGGCCGCCGCGGTGCCGACGCTCAGCGAGGTCTTGCCGACCCCGCCCTTCTGGTTGACCACCGAGGTGATCTGCATGCCGGAGCGCTCCTCATGTCGGTCGTTCCGCGAAGGTTATTGGATGCGGGCCCGTTGTGGGTGGCTATCCGCCCCCGGCCTGTCGCGGGCGCACCATCAGCGCCTGCGCGCCGGTGGCCACCGGGCCGTCGGCGTCGTGCAGGATGCTCGTCGCCGTGCCGACGCCGTGCTTGCCGACCAGCGTGACGGCGTCGAGGCCGATCCACTCGCCCGCGGGCGGCCGGCGCAGGTGCACGGTGAGCTCGGAGTTGATGAACCACCACTTCCGCGGGTCGAGGTAGTTGGACACGCCGTTGCCGGAGTCGGCGACCGCGAACAGCCGCTGCAGCCCGCTCGGCTCCTCGCCGTCGACCAGCGGGACGCGCTGGCGGGCCCACACCGCGGCCGGGCCGGGCACGTCCATGGCGCCGCGGACCGCGCGCCACTCCAGCGCGTCGAGGTAGCCGCCGTTCCAGCCCTCCGGCCACGCCGACTCCGTCACGGTGTCCGGCGCCGGCATCAGCGGGCCGCCGTCGGTGCTCACCTCCGCGGTGTCCGACGTCGCGATGCGCCACGCCGAGGCCCGCGCGACGACCCGCTCGGCCGAGGCCAGCTCGGCCTGCAGCAGCTCGACCGACCGGCCGGGCCGCTCGACCCGGGCGCGGACCATCAGCTCGGCGACCGGCGCCGGGCCGAGGATCTCCACGGTCACCCGCGCGAGTTCGGCCGGGTGCTGCTGTTCGACGTTTTCGAGCGCCCGGACCAGCAGCGCCGACGGCGGCCCGAAGTGCTGGGAGTCCGGGGACCACGGCCCGGCCGTGTGCGCGGTGGCGGAGTACCGGCCCTCGCCGAGGGGGACGAAGAACGCGTCGGCCATCAGTCGGCCCGGTCCAGCGGCGTCTCCTCGCCCGCGTCGGGCTCCGGCCAGCCGGGGTACGCCGGCGGTGTGCCGCCGTACTCGGGGCAGTGCGCCTGGTGGTCGCACCAATTGCACAGCTTGCTCTTGCTGGGCCGGAAGTCGCCGGTCTTGCCCGCCTTGAGGATGGCCTGCCAGATGGCTTCCAGCGTCCGCTCGAAGCGGATCAGCTCGGCTTCGTCCGGCGTGTAGGCCAGCGACTGGCCGTCGGTCAGGTACATCAGCTTCAGCTGCCGCGGCACGATCCCGCGCAGCCGCCACAGCACCACGGCGTAGAACTTCATCTGGAACATCGCCTTGGCCTCGCCGATCTCGCGCGGCGCGGCCCCGGTCTTGTAGTCGACGACCCGGATCTCGCCGGTCGGCGCGACGTCGACCCGGTCGATGTAGCCGCGCAGCAGCACACCCGAGCCGAGCTCGATCTCGACGTGCAGCTCGCAGGCCTCCGGTTCGAGCCGCCGCGGGTCTTCCAGCCCGAAGTAGGCGTCCAGCAGCTTTTCGGCCGAGCGCAGCCATTCCGCGTGGTCGTCCGGTTTCTCGGCGTCGAACAGCTCGGTCCACTCCGGACGGTCGGCGGACAGCTCCGTCCACGCCGGGCCCAGCAGCTCACGCGCCTTCGGCGGCACCCGTTCGCCCGCGGGCAGCGCGAAGAGCCGTTCGAGTACCGAGTGGACGAGCGTGCCGCGCAGCTGGGCCTTGGTCGGCACCTCCGGCAGCCGGTCGACCGCGCGGAACCGGTAGAGCAGCGGGCACTGCTTGAAGTCACTGGCCCGGGACGGCGACAGGGCGGGCCGCCGCCGCACCTGCGTGGCGACGGCGGAGTCCGCGGCTTGCACGGGGACGAGCGGGTCCGTGGTGACGGTGTCGGCGTCGGGCATGGGCAGAGCGTAACGCCGGGGTACGACAGTTCCGGCGACCGCAACGCCCGGACGGTGATCCCGGTGTACACGGAAGGCCGGCCCCCGTGCCCTGGCCGGTCGGCCGGCGCGCTTGACGGATCGGCTCCTGCGCGACGGCGATCGGCGGCGTGCCCGGAGAGCCGGCCGGCGTACCTGAACAGCGAACACACGTACCTGAACGGCGAACACGCGTACCTGGACGGACGACACGACGCCGGTGGCCGTGTCGTCCGTCCATGTACGCGTGTCGTCCTCTTGGGTACGCGTGTCGTCCGCCTGGGTACGCGTATCGTCCGATTCGGGGTGAGTACTGACACGACCCGGTCGCGGGCGGGGGCGGATCACCCGCTCCTGACACCCGGGGCTCTAGGCTCTCCGGCATGGCCGCGACCAGTGAGCAGGGCACCGGGGGCTCCCGGCAGGCCGTCCTCGGGGACGGCGGCGGCCTCGTGCTGTTCCGCGTCGCCGGTGTCCCGGTGCTGCTGGCGCCGTCGTGGTGGATCGGCTCGCTGATCGTCGTCGTCCTGTACGCGCCGCTGGTCGGGCGGCTGCTCCCGGACGTCTCGCCGGTGATGTCGTGGCTGCTCGCCGCGGCGTTCGCGCTGCTGCTGGGGTTGTCCGTGCTCCTCCACGAGCTCGGCCACTGCCTGGTCGCGCTGCGCCTGGGCATCCCGGTCCGGCGGCTGCGGCTGTTCCTCCTGGGCGGGCTGTCCGAAGTCGCCCGCACGCCGAAACGGCCCGGTGACGAAGGTCTGGTCGCCGCGGCGGGCCCGGCGGTGTCGCTCGTGCTGGGCGGGTTCTGCGGGCTGCTGATGTTCGCCGTGCCCTCCGGCGGCGCGGTGTGGCTGCTGGTCGCCGAATGCGCGGTGGCGAACCTCGCGGTCGGCGTGTTCAACCTCCTGCCCGGCCTGCCGCTGGACGGCGGGCGGCTGGTCCGCGCCGGTGTCTGGGCGGCCACCGGCGTCCGTGCCAAGGGCACCCGCGCCGCGGTGGGCGGCGGCGCGGTGGTGGCCGCGGGGCTGCTCGTGTGGGCGCTGTGGGGCCTGGCGACCGACAGTCCCGACCGCTGGCTGCGGCTGGGCGTCTGCGTCGTCACGGCGTGGTTCGTGATCCTGGGCGCGCGGTCCGAACTGGCCGCCGAACGGCGTCGCGGCTGGCCCGAGGGCCTGGTGCTGGGCGAGCTGATCCGGCCGGTGCTGCAGCTTCCGGCGGAGAGCCCGGTGTCGGACGCGCTGGCCGCGTCGGCGGGCCGGGGTGTGGTGCTGGTCCGCGCGGACGGCGTCGCGGCCGGGCTGCTGGACGAAGGCGCGGCGGAGCGGCTGGCGAGCACCTCGCCGCACGCGCCGGCCGAGCTGGCGGCCGAGCCGATCCGGGCCGAGGCGGTGCTGCTGGCCTCCGAACCGGGGGAGGAGATCGTCGAGCGGGTCCGCGAGACCCCGGCGTGGCAGTTCCTCGTGGTCGACGACGAGGGCCGCCCCGCGGGCGTGCTGCGCCGGGACGACCTGCGGGCCGCCCTGAACCGCCGCACCCGCTGAGGTCACGACCCGGACGGCCTGCGAAGATCTGTCGTCGGTCGTTTCCGGGGTTCTGGAGGAAGTGTTGTCGGTCAGCGGACCGTTTCGTGCGGGTGATCGGGTTCAGTTGACCGACTCGAAGGGGCGGCACTACACCCTGACGCTGGCCGACGGCGGTGAGTACCACACGCACCGCGGCGGTCTCGCCCACGACGACCTCATCGGCCGTCCCGAGGGGTCGGTGGTCACCTCGGCGGGCGGCTCGACCTACCTCGCGCTGCGGCCGCTGCTGCCGGACTACGTGCTGTCCATGCCCCGCGGTGCCCAGGTGATCTACCCGAAGGACGCCGCCCAGATCGTCATGTGGGGCGACATCTTCCCGGGCGCGCGGGTGCTCGAGGCCGGCGCCGGTTCGGGCGCGCTGACGTGTTCGCTGCTGCGCGCGGTCGGCTCCACCGGGCACGTGAGCTCGTACGAGATCCGCGACGACCACGCGGTGCACGCCGAGCACAACGTCGTGAAGTTCTTCGGCGAGAAGCCGGCCAACTGGTCGCTCACGGTCGCGGACCTGGCCACCCACGAGGGCGAGGTCGACCGGGTCGTGCTCGACATGCTGGCCCCGTGGGACCAGCTCCCGAACGTCGCCGCCCACCTGGTGCCGGGCGGCGTGCTGACGGTCTACGTCGCGACGGTCACGCAGCTGTCCCGCGTCACGGAGTCGCTGCGCGAGCAGCAGTGCTGGACCGAGCCGGAGTCCTGGGAGACGCTGATGCGCCCCTGGCACGTGGTCGGCCTGGCGGTCCGCCCCGACCACCGCATGGTGGCCCACACGGCGTTCCTGCTGACGGCGCGGCGCCTGGCCGACGGCACGGTGTCCCCGCGCGTGTCGCGGCGGCCCGCCAAGGGCAAGGGCTGACGTAATGGCCCGGCGCGGCCGGCTTCGGCTCGCGGCCGGCGTGCTCGTGTTCGCCGTGCTGGTCGCGCTGTGCGTGGTGTTCGCGCCCGCGTGGCTCGTCGGCGCCACCCCGGGGCTGAGCACGGCGGAGCGGCTCAAGGCGGTCAACGACGTCCGGGCCACGCTCCTGCAGGCGTTCGGCGGCCTCCTCGCCCTCGGCGGCGTGGCGCTGGGCGCCTACCTGACGTCCCGGCAGCTCGTGCTCAACCGCGAGGGCCGGTCGATCGACATGTTCACGAACGCGATCGAGCTGCTCGCCGGGGAGAACGAGGCGACCCGGCAGGGCGCGGTGTACGCACTGGAGTGGCTGGCCGAGCTGGATCCCCGCTACAACGGGCACGTTCACGCCCTGCTGACGTCGTTCGTCGGTCTCCGCGCGCCGTGGAAGCCCGACACCCCGCCGCGCGACGGCGGTGGCATCGCGAACGACGTCGCGGCCGCGCTGTCGGTGCTGAACCGCGGCACGGTGATCGGGCCGGGAGCAGCGTCGGAGCTGGAACGGGTGGACCTGCGCGGCGCCGACCTGAACGGCCTCGCGATCCCGAGGGTCTGCTTCGCCGGGGCCAACTTGGAAAACGCGAAGCTGCGGGACGCGAAGCTCACCGGAGCGACGTTGACGGACGTGATCCTGCGGAACGCGGACCTACGAGGCGCCGACCTGCGCGGGGCCGACCTCACGGGCGCGGTCCTCACCGGCGCGGTCCTCGACGGCGTCGAGTCGGACGGTGCCACCCGCTGGCCGGCGGGGTCCGGGCCGCCGGGCTAACCCGGCACGCACCACTTGCCGTTCTCCTTGTGCAGCGGGAACGGCGTGTCCTTGGTCCCGCCCGCGGCCTCGACGTGGACCACCGCCGTCGCCGACTCGCCGCGCAGTTCCGGGGGTTTCGGGAGGGTCGCGGTCACCGGGCCCGCCGCGTCCCAGGTCCGCTGCAGCCCGGCCAGCGCCTCGGCGCTCTGCGGGCGGCAGGTCAGCTTGCCGAACGCCGCCGAGTCGTGCCGGGTGATGGCGTCGACGATCGCCTTGGCCAGCACGTTCACCGCCGCCGAGTCGACCTCGTCCGGGGGCGCGGACGTCGAGGTGCGGGTCGCCGGGGGCGGGGTGGCCGACGGCGGTGTGGTTCCGGACGGGGCGACGAGCAGCAGTCCCAGCACCACGCCCACCACCGCCACGCCGGCCAGGACGAGGCCCGCGGTCAGCGCGCGGTTCACCGCCGGCGCGGCCTCACGAGCCGTCCGCCTGCACGTTGGACAGGCACCAGAGACCGGACTCCCTGGCTGCCGACATCGTGCCGACCTTGGTCGCCTTGCCGTCGGTGGCCGAGTACCGGACCGTGGCCTTGTCCCCGGTCTCCTGCGGGTCGCCGGTGAGCTTCACCGTGACCTTCGGGATGTCACCCGTGGTGCCTTCGAAGACGCTCCGGCAGATGACGTTGCCGAGGGCCTTCTCGTCGCCGGCGTTGTACGCGTCGATCGTCGAGGCGAACAGCTCCTGCGAGCTGGGCTTCCCGCCGGGGGCGGGGCCGGCGGCCGGCTTCGTGCCCTTCGTCGACGGGCTGGTCGGCGAGGTGGACTTCTTGGGGGTGGACTTCGGCGCCGACGTCGGCGCCGGGGAGCTGCTGCTCGCGGGCGGCGCCGCGCTGTTGCTGTCGTCCCCGTTCAGGGCCAGCACCAGCGCCGTGACGCCACCGCCGACGAGGATGACCGCGCCCACCGCGATGCCGATGACGAGCCCGGTTTTCTTCTTCTTGGGCGGCGGAGCGTCACCGAAGCCACCGCCACCGCCGCCGTACGGGTCGTAGCCGCCGAAGTTCTGCTGGTTCGGGCCGTAGCCGCCCTGCTGCTGCCCCCACTGGTCCGGCTGGCCGCCGTACTGGGGCTGAGAGCCCGTCTGGGGCGGGTAACCGCCCTGCTGCGGCTGCCCGTAGGGGTCGGGCTGGCCGAACTGCTGGGTGCCGCCGTAGCCGGGCTGGGGCTGGGGACCGCTCTGGGGGTAGCCACCCTGCTGGGGCTGGCTGTAGGGCCCGGGCTGCTGCCCGTAGCCGCCGGGCTGCTGGCCGTAGCCGCCCGGTTGCTGCGGCGGGTAGGTCATGAGTGGTGCCCCCTAGCGTTCCTTCGCCGAGATTCGGCCATCCGGTGGCCGCGTCGGCCCGATGCTAGTCACCGCGCGTGCTCGCCGCGCGGTTAGGGCGGAACTGGCCGGAATTGCCCGGCTTCGGCGCGGTTGGCGGCGCCGGGGGCCGGGTACTCCCGTCGTGCTTGCTTCGTCCGGCACCGGATGGGCCCGCTCCGAACTCGTGTCACGGCACACAAATGGCCCCTTGTGCTGCGGGAATGTCCGTGCTGGACGCAGGGAAGAAACCGCGACGCGCCGATCTTGTGATGCGGAAAGGCCTTTTCTTGTCGGTGATCGCCGGTACCGTGGAATGAAAAGCACTCCGAGGAGGTGCCCGATGCATCATGACCTTCCCGGAGGTCGGCGCGAGGAGGCCGACCCTTCAGCAACATCCGGAGCTGGGACTACGGCAGACGAGCAAGCTCGGCAGATCCGTTTTCTCGAGGAGGAAGTGGCGCTGCTGCGCCGCAAACTGACCGACTCGCCACGGCAGAACCGGGTTCTCGAGCAGCGACTCGCCGAGGCCTCGGAAAGGGTGAGCCAGCTCACCGAGCGCAACACCAAACTGGTCGAAACCCTGCGCGAAGCGCGAGGACAGCTCCTCGCTCTCCGTGAAGAGGTCGACCGGCTGGCCCAGCCACCGTCCGGGTACGGCGTGTTCGTCACGTCGTACGAGGACAACACGGTGGACGTGTTCACGGCCGGCCGGAAGATGCGGGTGTCCGTTTCACCTGCGGTGGAGATCTCGTCGTTGCGACGCGGCCAGGCGCTGCGGCTCAACGAAGCCCTGACCGTGGTCGAGGGCGGCGACTTCGAGCGCACCGGCGAGGTGTGCGCGTTGCGCGAGGTGCTCGCCCCCGACGTCGAGGGCGCGAGCCCCCGTGCGCTGGTGGTCGGGCACGCGGACGAGGAGCGGGTGGTCCTGCTCTCCGATCTGCTGGCGGAGCAGCCGCTGAAGCCCGGCGACTCGCTCCTGGTCGACTCCAAGGCCGGCTACGCGTACGAGCGCGTGCCGAAGGCGGAGGTCGAGGACCTGGTGCTGGAGGAGGTGCCGGACGTCCGCTACGAGGACATCGGCGGCCTCACCCGGCAGATCGAGCAGATCAGGGACGCGGTCGAGCTGCCGTTCCTGCACGCCGACCTCTACCAGGAGTACCAGCTGCGCCCGCCGAAGGGCGTCCTGCTCTACGGCCCGCCGGGCTGCGGCAAGACGCTCATCGCCAAGGCGGTCGCGAACTCGCTGGCCAAGAAGGTGGCGGCGGCGCGGGGCGACAACGAGGACGGGAAGTCCTACTTCCTGAACATCAAGGGTCCCGAGCTGCTCAACAAGTTCGTCGGGGAGACCGAGCGGCACATCCGCCTGATCTTCCAGCGGGCGCGGGAGAAGGCCTCCGAGGGCACCCCGGTGATCGTGTTCTTCGACGAGATGGACTCGATCTTCCGGACCCGTGGGTCGGGCGTTTCGTCCGACGTGGAGACCACGATCGTCCCGCAGCTGCTCTCCGAGATCGACGGTGTCGAAGGCCTGGAGAACGTCATCGTCATCGGTGCCTCGAACCGTGAGGACATGATCGACCCGGCGATCCTGCGGCCGGGCCGGCTCGACGTCAAGATCAAGATCGAGCGTCCGGACGCCGAAGGCGCGAAGGACATCTTCTCCAAGTACCTGGCCGAAGGCCTGCCGATCCACGCCGACGACCTCGCCGAGTTCGGCGGGGACTCGAAGGCGACGTTCGACGCGATGATCCAGCACACGGTCGAGCGGATGTACGAGGAGAGCGACGAGAACCGGTTCCTCGAGGTGACCTACGCCAACGGGGACAAGGAGGTCCTTTACTTCCGTGACTTCAACTCGGGCGCGATGATCCAGAACATCGTGGACCGGGCGAAGAAGTCGGCCATCAAGTCGGTGCTGGAGACCAACCAGCCCGGCCTGCGCGTGCAGCACCTGCTGGACGCGATCGTCGACGAGTTCGCGGAGAACGAGGACCTGCCGAACACCACCAACCCGGACGACTGGGCCCGGATCTCCGGCAAGAAGGGCGAGCGGATCGTCTACATCCGCACGCTCGTCACCGGCAAGAACCAGGACTCGGGGCGGGCGATCGACACCGCCACGAACACCGGGCAGTACCTGTAGTACCGAATATCCGATGGGGCGGTCGCCACGGCGGCCGCCCCATCGGCGTGTCCGGGGTCAGTCCCGGACCAGTTCGGCTTCGGGCGTCGGTACTGCCGCTTTGCGTCGGACGCGCATCCGTCCGTGCGCGGCGAGAATGCCCAGCACCACCAGGATCGCGCCGGCGGGCTGGTTCCAGCTCACCGGCTCGTGCAACACCAGGACGCCCAGGAGGACGCCGACGACCGGTGTGAGGTACGTCACCGCCGACGCGTTGGCCGCGCCCCAGGCCGCGATGATCCGGACGTTCCACGCGTAGGCGATGCCCGTGCCGAAGACGCCGAGGGCCACCATGCTCAGCACGACCGGGAGCGTCAGGTGGATCGGCGCGGTCGCGATGGCCGGCGCCAGCAGGCCCAGGATGACCGTCGCGGACGCGGTCTGCCCGAACGCGACGACCACCGGGTCCGCGCCGCGCGGTGAGACGAACCGGCGCATGTAGACGAAGCAGGCGCCGTAACACGTCGTGGCGCCGAGACAGGCGAGCTGGGCCGTGAGCTGGTGCGACACGTCGACGCCGTGCCACACCCCGACGATCGTGAGCACGCCCAGGAAACCGAGCAGCAGCCCCAGCACCCGTGGCGGCGTGAACCGTTCCTCGGGCAGCGCCGCCGCGGCCAGCAACATCGTGATGAGCGGTGTCGTCGCGTTGAAGATGCTGGCCAACCCGGACGAGATGTACTGCTCGGCCCACGAGAACAGCAGGAACGGCACCACGCACAGCAGCACCGACACGACCGCGAGATGACCCCAAAGGGCGGGATCGCGGGGGAGTGCGCGACGGCGAACGACGAGCACCGCGGCCAGCGCCAGCGCGCCCAGCGAAACCCGCGCCAGCGCGACCTGGGCGGGGGAGAGGCCGTCGAGGCCCACCTTGATGAACAGGAAACTCGCACCCCACACGATCGCCAGCAACGCGAACCGCACGGTCACCCCGAAACCCATGACGCGCAGTCAAGCCCGGCGACCGCCTGCGGAGCCAGCGGTTTTCGGCCGTCGTACTGTGTATAACGACCTATACCGCCGGGGTAGGATCAGGCCCATGGGGGACGAGAACGACACGTCATGGAGGCGGGCGATCGCGCACGTCGCCGGTCTGGTGTCGGGGCCGCCATTGGCCGCCGACCTGGACGTCACCGTGCACTTCCACCCGGACCGCCTGGTGGGGGGCGTGCCGTTGCTGCGGCACCTGCTCGACGACGGCGTCTACCGCTCGCAGTTCGAGACCGGCACGAGCAACGGCGGCTTGACCGCCCACCCCGGCGGTGACCGCTGGCGCTGGGAGCACCGGATCTTCGGCGGTGCCTACGACGACGGGCCGGCGTCCGCGCGGCCCAAGTACGGCTCGCTCAACTACCGCCGCCGCCCGGCCGGTGGTTCGGTCCGGTTCGGCTCGTCCCACCTGCGGCTCAAGCGGGACGTGCTGCGGCGGACGACCTTCTGCTACCCGGACAGCTTCGCCGAGCCGGCCGACTTCGGCACCGCCGAGCACCTGCCGCTGGTGCCGCTCGCCGAAGCGGCCGAACTGGACGAACTCGACGACCACATCGAGGCCCACGTGCACGGCCCGCTCCGGCTGGACACCGACGTCGAGGCCCTGGTGCTGGACCCGGCGTTCCGCGGGACCGACGTCGAGGCGGCCGCGGGCGCGCTGCCGTTCCCGGTCGAGTGGCACCACGGGTTCCGGCTCCCGGTCGCGGTCCTCGCCGAGCACGCGGACTACCGGGGTGAGGACGTCGTGCGGGCCGGCAAGGAGATCGCCGAGCGCGGGTGGCTCGACGCCCGCGTCGTCGGCGACGCCGTGCGGGCCGGCCGGCACGATCCCCAGACCCTCAAGCGCGTCTGGCACTGCACCGCGCGCTTCGGGTTACGCGGTGACGCCGGCCGGTAGGAGCGCCTCGGCCAGCCGCCGCCACTGCGGCATGGCCGACCCGCCGGGCTCGATCCCGACGACCTGGACGCCGACGTGGTCGGCCCCCGCGTCGAGGTGCTCGCCCAGCCGGGCGGTGATCGTGCCGACGTCGCCCCAGGCCACGAGGTCGTCGACGATCCGGTCGCTCCCGCGGCCGCCGTCGAGGTCGGCCTCGGTGTAACCGAGCCGCCGGAACTTGGCGACGTTGTACTTCTGCGTCAGGTACGGGTGCAGGTGCGCCCGCGCGATCTCGCGCGCCCGGCCGGGGTCGGTCTCGAAGAGCACGGCCTGCTCGACGCCGAGGAAGGCGCCGCCCAGGATCTCCCGCGCCTGCGCGGTGTGCCGCGGGGTCACGTGGTAGGTGTGCGCGCCGGCGGTGCGGTCACGGGCCAGCTCGAGCATCTTCGGCCCGTACGCGGCCAGGATGCGCCGTTCGGGCCCGCTCGGCGCCGGATTGGTGCCGGCGCCGGCGTCCATGGCGTCGAGGTACTCGCTCATGGCCCGCAGCGGGCTCGTCGTCCCGGGGCGGCCGCCGCCGAAACCGAGACCCAGGACGTGGCGGTCCGGGTAGGCGTCGGCCAGCAGCAGGGCCGCTCCGCGCGTCCACTGCGGCTCCCGGGCCCAGATCTGGGCGATGCCGTTGACGACCGTGAGGTGCCGGGTCGAGGCCAGCAGGAACCCGGCGTGGGTCAGGGCTTCCCGGCCGTCGCGCTCCGGGATCCAGAGCGCCGGCCAGCCCTGCTCCTCCAGTTCCTGCGCGGTGTCGCGCATCCGGCTTGCCGGCTGGTCTTCGAAGTCGAACGTCCAGATCCCGTAGCGGCCCAGCCGCGTGTGCTCGAGCGTGCTCATGGATCGAAGTATCGCAGAAAGTCGATATGAGTCAACGGCCGCGAGGACGTCGGGGGAGAGGGGTGGTCAGAGCGAGCGGCCGAGGATCTCGACGATCCGGGCGATCCGCTCCTCGTCGCGCCGGTAGTGCGTCCACTTGCCGACCCGGGTCGCGCGCACCAGCCCGGCACGCTGCAGGGACGCCATGTAGGCCGAGACCGTCGACTGCGCCAGGCCGGCCTTCGCCTGGATGTGGCTCACGCACACCCCGGCCTCGACCACCATCCGGCCGCGCTCCTCGAGGAAGTTCTCCTCCGGCTCCCGCAGCCACCCGAGGATCTGCAGCCGCACCGGGTTCGCGAGCGCCTTGAACACCTCGAGCAGCTGCTCGACCTCCGGCGCGGAGCCGGTGCGCGTCGTCATCGTGCCGATGGTAGATCAGATCGCGACAGGCCGATGCGACACGGGCGCGGGCTCCCCGCCCACTCCCGTATAACGACCTATACTTCCGGGCTGTGAGCGAAGAAACCCGGCCCCGCGCGCCCATCACCGAAGCCGACGTCATGGCCTGGCTGGAGACGACGGCCGCCGCCGTCGACGCGGAGGAGGTGAGCGCCCAGGAGCTGATCGACATCCTCGGCGAGCTCCGCCGCGCGTCCGCGGCCTGCGCCGACGCGTCCGACTGGGCGCTGCTCGCCGCCCGCGAAGGCGGCGCCAGCCTCCGCCAGATCGCCCCCGTCTTCGGCAAGGGCTACGTCCGGGCCCCGGCCGCCCGTCTCGAGAAGCTGCACCGCCAGGCCCAGACGGCCGGCCAGTGGCTCGCCATCCTCCGGCACAAGCAGAACGGATGAGGACCCCCGTGGAAGGCGCAGAGCGCATCGCACTCGGCTTGGCGGCGCTGGGCCGGCCCGCCTACATCAACCTGGGGCGGGACGGGGCGCTGCCGGCCGTGCGCGACGTCGCGTCGATGCGGGCCGCGACGTTCACCGTGCTTGACGACGCCTACGCCGCGGGGATCCGTCGGGTCGACGTCGCCCGCTCCTACGGGCGCTCGGAGGAGTTCCTGGCCGGCTGGCTCGACGAGCGCGGGCACACCGACGTCGACGTCTCGAGCAAGTGGGGTTACGCCTACGTCGGCGAGTGGCGGATCGACGCCGAGGTGCACGAGGTGAAGGAGCACTCGGCGGCGCGGTTCGCCGCGCAGTGGGCGGAAACCCTGGCGCTGCTGGGGGATCGGGTGCGCCTCTACCAGGTCCATTCGCTCACAGTGGACAGTCCACTGTTGACCGACGAGCCGCTGGTCGAGGCGCTGGCGGAACTCTCCGCGAACGGCGTAGCGGTCGGGTTCTCGACGTCCGGGCCCGCCCAGGCCGACGCGATCGAGCGCGCGTTCGGGCTGGAAGTGGCCGGGCGGCCGGTGTTCTCGGCGGTGCAGTCGACGTGGAACCCGCTGGAACCCTCTGCCGGGCCGGCACTGGCCGCGGCGCACGCGGCCGGGAACCGGGTGCTGGTCAAGGAAACCCTGGCCAACGGCCGGCTCGCGGTCGAGGCGCCGCAGGCGGTGCTGGACATCGCCGAGGCACACGGGACGGGTCCGGACGCGGTCGCCGTGGCGGCGGTGCTGGCGAACGACTGGGCGGACACGGTCGTGCTCGGGCCGGCGAGCTCGCCCCAGCTGGCGGCGAACCTGCGGGCTGCCACGCTTTCCCTGAGCACGGACGAGGAAGCCGTGCTGGCCGGGCTGGCGGAGGATCCGGGGGAGTACTGGCGTCACCGGTCCTCTTTGGGGTGGCACTGAGCGGCTGCACTACTCTTCGCAGGCACACACGGACAACGGGAGGGCCGGAGCAGGTGCGTCATCGCCAGGTGGTTGCGTTGGCCGCGGTCGCGTTGGTCGGCCTCACGGGATGCGACGGGCCCGACCCGAACAACCTCGAGACGTACTACGACGATCCGGTCTCGTCGGCGACGCAGCCCGCGCGGGCACCCGAAGTCCAGGAGCCGGCCCCGAAGGCGGCGCCGGTCACCCCGCCGGCCCCGGATCCGGGACCGCTCGCGGAGCGGGCGCTGCTGACCGACCAGGACGTCGCCGAAGAGGGCGTGGAGCGGGGAACGGACGCGGCTTCGGGCTGTCTGTCGGGCGACACGTCGGCGACGAGCCGGACGGTGAGCTGGCGGTACCCGAGCGGGTCGGTGCTGCGGCACCGGGTCGCCGTGTACCCGGACCAGCGGGGTGCCGACGTCGTGGCGAACGCGGAGTGTGCCGGCCACCCGGTCGAGATCCCGGCGCAGGCCGGGGTCGACCGCCAGGGCGCCTGGTGCGAGGGCAAGACGTGCACCGTGCTGCTGGCCAAGGGCGCCCTGGTGTCCGGGCTGACCGTCTCGGCGAGCACCGAGGCGCGGGCGGTCGACGCGGCGAAGCGGCTGCTGCCCGCGATGGCGGCGAAGCTGACGGCGCCCCCGGCTCAGCCGTAGCGGCGGAACCACTCCTGGACGCCTTCGCGGCCGTCGGGGATGAACGGCAGCTCCGGCGCCGGGTCGTCGATCCAGGCGCGCAGCTCGTCCAGGGGGATCCAACGGCCCTCGACGATCTCTTCGGCCTGGTGGCGGATCGGGCCGTCCCAGCGGACCTCGAAGGCGAAGTTGTGGCAGCGGTTGCGGCCGTCGTCGTACACCTTCGTGAACAGCGGAACGGGTTCCACCCCTTGGACGCCGAGCTCTTCGGCCAGTTCGCGGCGGGCGCAGTCGGCCGGTGACTCGCCGGCGGCGACCACACCGCCGGCCCAGCAGTCCCAGGTGGACGGGAACACGTCCTTGCCGGGGGTGCGGAGGTGCACGTAGACCGCGTTTCCGTCACCCGAACGGACCAGCACGACGCCGGCGGCGTGCCACAGGGCCTCCGCGCGGACGCGGGAGCGGGTGGTCGAGCCGACCACCGAACCGGTCCGGTCATAGAGGGCAACGAGTTCGTCACTGCCTGGCATGGGTGCATCGTCCCACTAGGCCCACCCCGTAGGGTGGTGGACATGCGGCGGATCATGGGAACCGAAGTCGAGTACGGCATCTCGGTGCCGGGCGACGCGACGGCGAACCCGGTACTCACCTCGACCCAGGTCGTGCTCGCCTACGCGGCGGCGGCGGACATCCCGCGCGCGCGGCGGGCGCGGTGGGACTACGAGGTGGAGTCGCCGCTGCGCGACGCGCGCGGGTTCGACCTGACCGGCCCCGGCGGGCCGGGGCACGACCCGGACGTCGAGGACCTCGGGGCGGCGAACGTCATCCTGACCAACGGGGCGCGGTTGTACGTCGACCACGCGCACCCGGAGTACTCGGCGCCCGAGGTGACGAACGCGCGGGACGCGGTCATCTGGGACAAGGCGGGCGAACGGGTGATGGAGGAAGCCGCGCTCAAGGCGGCGTCCGTGCCCGGGCAGCCGCCGCTCCAGCTGTACAAGAACAACGTCGACGGCAAGGGCGCCAGCTACGGCACGCACGAGAACTACCTGTGCGCGCGGTCGACGCCCTTCACCGCGATCATCGCCGGGCTGACGCCGTTCTTCGTGTCGCGGCAGGTGATGACCGGGTCGGGCCGGGTCGGGATCGGGCAGCAGAGCGAGGAAGCCGGGTTCCAGCTCTCCCAGCGTGCGGACTACATCGAGGTCGAGGTCGGCCTGGAGACGACGCTGAAGCGCGGGATCATCAACACCCGCGACGAGCCGCACGCGGACGCGGACAAGTACCGGCGGCTGCACGTCATCATCGGCGACGCGAACATGTCCGAGTACTCGACCTACCTGAAGGTCGGCACCACGGCGCTGGTGCTGGACCTGATCGAGTCCGGCATCCGCTTCGACGACCTGAAGCTGGACGAGCCGGTCAAGGCCGTGCACCAGATCAGCCACGACCCGACGCTGAAGGCGCAGGTCGCCCTGGCGAACGGCAAGAAGTACACCGGGCTGGACCTGCAGTTCGCCTACCACGAGATCGCTTCGCAGAACCTGGAGCGCACGGGCGCGGACGAGGCGGCCAAGGAGGTGCTGCGGGTCTGGGGCGAGGTGCTGGACGCGCTGGCGCGGGACCCGCAGGAGTGCGCGGACCGGCTGGACTGGCCGACGAAGCTGCGGCTGCTGGAGGGGTACCGCCAGCGGGACAGCCTCGCCTGGGGCGCGCCGCGGCTGCGGCTGGTGGACCTGCAGTACTCGGACGTTCGGCTGGCGAAGGGCCTGTACAACCGGCTGGTCACGCGCGGGTCGATGAAGCGGCTGGTGACCGAGGAAGAGGTGCTGGCCGCGGTGACGACGCCGCCGTCGGACACGCGGGCCTACTTCCGGGGCCGGGCGCTGGAGAAGTACGCGAGCTCGATCGCGGCCGCGTCGTGGGATTCGGTCATCTTCGACGTCGGCAAGGAGTCGCTGGTGCGGATCCCGACGCTGGAGCCGCTGCGGGGGACCAAGGCGCACGTCGGCAAGTTGCTGGACAACGCGGCGACGGCGGAGGAGCTGGTGGAGGCGCTCACCGGTTCGGACTAGGCGGTACGCACACGGAACGCGGCGTTGACCCCGAATGTCGGGGCCGCTGGGTAGGCTAGGAAACATCAGCCACACCGGGAGGCGAGATGGCCCAGGAAAAGATCGAAAAGCACGGCGGTGGTGACTCCGACGAGGAGTTCGACGACACCGGCGCGGCGGGTCAGGAACGGCGCGAGAAGCTCGGCGAGGACGTCGACACGATCCTCGACGAGATCGACGACGTGCTGGAAGAGAACGCCGAGGACTTCGTCCGCGCCTACGTGCAGAAGGGCGGCGAGTAGCCGCTCGGGCGCCGCGCCCTTGCCGACCGTTCAGCCGGCGGCCGGGGTTCCGCGTGGTGGTGACCGTGGTCCGTGCGGGCCGGGGTCGCCGGGCGCGGGGCACCGGCCCCCATGGCCCGCACAGATGGGATTTTTGAGCACGTATGGACAACACCAGGGGCATCTCGGGTCCCGCGCTGCCGGCCGCGTACTTCTCGTCGGCGTCGTCGTCGTTTTCGGACTTCCTGCGGGTGCAGGCGCCGGAGCTGCTCCCTGAGCGCCGGGTGTCCGGTGGTGGTGTGGCGGAGCTGGGTGTGCCGCACGGGACGACGATCGTCGCGCTGACGTTCGCGGGCGGTGTGCTGATCGCGGGTGACCGGCGGGCGACGTCGGGGAACCTGATCGCGAGCCGCGACATCGAGAAGGTGCACGTCACCGACGAGTACTCGGCGGTGGGCATCGCGGGCACGGCGGGGCTGGCCGTGGAGATGGTGCGGTTGTACGCCGTCGAACTGGCGCACTACGAGAAGATCGAGGGCGTTTCGCTGTCGCTGGACGGCAAGACGAACAAGCTGGCCGGGATGGTCAAGGCGAACCTCGAGATGGCGATGGCCGGGCTGGCGGCGATCCCGCTGTTCGTCGGGTACGACCTCGAGGCCGAGGACGCCAAGCACGCGGGCCGGATCGTCTCCTACGACGCCGCGGGCGGGCGGTACGAGGAGAACGGCGGGTACGCCGGGATCGGTTCGGGTTCGCTGTTCGCGAAATCCGCGCTGAAGAAGCTCCACGACCCGGACGCCGACGTCGAGGGCGCGACCCGGGTCGCGGTCGAGGCGCTGTACGACGCGGCCGACGACGACACCGCCTCGGGCGGGCCGGACCTGGTGCGCCGGATCTTCCCGAGCGTCGTGACGATCACCGCGGAGCACGGCGCCGTGCAGCTGCCCGAGTCGGAGACGGCGGCGGTCGCGGAGGCCGTGGTGGCCGGCCGGATCGAGCGCCAGCAGCAGCGGCTCTCCTGAAGCGCCGGACTGAACCAGTGAACGCCGAAACACCGAAAGACCTGGAGCGCACACCGTGACGATGCCGTTGTATGCCTCTCCCGAGCAGCTGATGCGGGAGCGTTCCGAGCTGGCGCGCAAGGGCATCGCGCGCGGCCGGAGCGTGGTGGTGCTGAAGTACGCGGGCGGCGTGCTGTTCGTGGCCGAGAACCCGTCGGCGACGCTGCACAAGGTGTCCGAGATCTACGACCGGATCGGCTTCGCCGCGGTCGGGCGCTTCAGCGAGTTCGAGAACCTGCGGGTGGCCGGGATCCGGCACGCCGACCTCAAGGGCTACCAGTACGACCGGCGCGACGTGAGCGCGCGGGGCCTGGCGAACGCCTACGCGGCGACGCTGGGCAGCATCTTCACCGAGCAGCTGAAGCCGTTCGAGGTGGAGATCTGCGTGGCGGAGGTCGGGGCGAGCGCGGCGGAGGACCAGCTGTACCGGCTGACCTACGACGGTTCGATCTTCGACGAGCCGCAGTACATCGTGATGGGCGGCCTGACCGAGAAGATCGCGACGAAGCTGAAGGAGACGTTCGAGGACGGCCTGGACCTGCAGGCGGCGCTGGGCGTGGCGGTCGCCGCGCTGCGCACGCCGACCCAGCCGGCCGCGACAGCGTCCACTTCGGCCGGTTCGTCGTCGTCTTCTTCCTCGTCGTCCGCGTCGGCGAGCGCGTCCGCGAACGGCAACGGCGAGGCGGACCCGATCAAGCTGGAGGTCGCGGTGCTGGACCGCGACCGCCCGCGGCGTTCGTTCCGCCGCCTGACCGGGGCGGCGCTCGACGCGCTGCTGCCGGTGCCGGACCCGGTGGTCGACGAGCCGGAGAAGCCCGAAGGCGAGTAGCCCGGACGAAACGGGGCGTGGCCGGTGGCTACGCCCCGTTTTCGCGTCCGCGGTCAGGCCGGGTGGCGGGCGATCGCGAGCCGGGACGTTTCGGGCGGGCCGGTCGCGTAGTGGGTTTCGAGGTCCATGATCCGTGGTTCAACCCGGGCAACCGGCTTTCAGGACGTGGCGGGGGACTGCCGGAAGTTCTGGTCGGCGAAGGCGAGCAGGTACGGCAGGGTGGCCCGGGCCGTGTGCCAGGTGTGGTTGAAGCCGCGTTCGGCGTGGACGACGGCGTCCTGGCCGCGGGCGTGGAGCGCGTCGGCGATGCGGTGGGCGGTGGTGACGTCGGTGGGCGCGCCGGTGCCGACGGCGAGCATCACCGAGATCGGCGCCGGGAACTTCATCGTCGGCAGGTAGCGGCGCGGGGTGTTGGCGGCGATGGCGGACTGGTTGCCGCCGAGGACGCCGATCGAGTCGTTCAGATCGTCGTAGGGCAGGGCGATGATCAGCGTGGCGAACTCGTCGACGTGGTGCAGGCCGATGTTGAGCGCGCCGAACCCGCCGCCGGACATGCCGCCGAGGGCGCGGTGGGTGCGGTCGGCCAGGGTGCGGTAGCGGTGGTCGATCGCCGGGACGACCGTGCTCGCCAGGTAGGTCTCCAGCTGCGGGCCGCCGGGGACGTCGAGGCACTCCCAGTCGGTGGGGACACCGGCGGTCAGGTCCACGCTGACCACGATCATCGGGGCGATCACGTTCGCCTGCTGCAGCGCCTGGAGGGTGCCGGGGGCGTCGCCGGAGGTCAGCCAGTCGCGCGGGCCGCCGAACGGGTAGCCGTGGATCAGGTAGACGACGGGGTAGCGGCGGCCGGCGTTGGCGGGGTCGCCGTAGCCGGGCGGGAGGATGACGTAGTTGCTGCCGGACGGGACGCCGTGCGCGGGGTCGGGGAGCGAGACGACGTCGATCCTCTGGCCCACGGCCGCGACGCCGGTGCCGCCGTGGGGTCTGGACTCCGAGGCCGAACCCGGGTCCGACGGGGCCTCGTGGTCGTCGTCGAGCAGCCGGCCGGCGAGGTTGACGGCGCCGGGGCCGCGCTGGAGCAGCCGGGCCAGGTCGTCGGACGTGCGGACGTACCCGACGTAGCTGTTCACGGCCGTGACCGCGGCGAGCAGCAGGAGGACGCCGACCGCGGTGAACCCCCAGCGGCGGACGCGACGCCGGTGCGCGAGCGCGATCACCGCCGCCAGCACGGCGACCGCCGCCGTGGCGAAGGCGAGCCAGATGAACGGCGATTCGAACGGCCCGAGGTCACGGGCCCGGGCCGTGATGTCACCCGGCAATACCGGATCGACGGCGACCTGCGGGCTCACGCGCGCCACTTCATCGAAACCCCACTAGTCCCCTGGCGGCGGGCAGGAGGGCCCGCATCTCGATCTTGACGCTAGCCAGGGGACCCTGTGGGTTCGTTGAGAGAAAGTAAACGAAGATTAAAGACGGTAGATGGTGAGGGCACTCGGCCGGGACCGGAAGCGGAACCGGTTGCCGAGCGGGCCGACCTCGCCGTCGGTGGCGACGCGGCGGTGGCCGTCGAGCAGCTCGACGTCCAGTTCGGGCAGGTCGAGCTCCTGGTACACGTGGCTGGCCGCGAGGGTGCGGGTGACCATGGCCAGCAGGAACCGGGCCCGCGAGTAGGGCAGGTCGGCACGCAGGTAGCGGATGTCGAGCAGGCCGGTGTCGAGCGCGGGACGGCGGCTGGGCGCGAACCCCTTCGGCGCGTACGTGCCGTTGCCCACGAACAGCAGCCACACCTGGGTGAGCTTGCCGTTGAGCCGGACGGTCAGCGGTCTGGCGTGCCGCAGCGTCCGGGCCAGCGCGATCGCCGCCGAGGGCCACTTCGGGTGCTTTTCCTGCAGCTTCTCGCGCAGCCGGACCATCTCCGGGTAGCCGCCGAGGCTGGCGGTGTTGACGAACCAGCGGTGCGCCGGGCCGTCGCCCCCCTCGACCTGGACCTCGCCGAGGTCGATGCCGACGGCGTTGCCGACCTCGGTCGCCGCGTCGGCGTCGGGCATGGAGTGGATGCCGATGTCCCGGGCGAAGTGGTTGAGCGTGCCGGCCGGGATCAGCGCGAGGGGGAGGTCGCGTTCGGCCGCCACCGACGCGACCGCCGCGACGGTGCCGTCACCACCCGCGACACCGAGGGCGCGGACGGTGCCGCGCGCGTCGATCTCGGCTTCGAGCTGGGCACGCAGGTCCTGCTCGGGGTCCGGGTAGAGGATCTCCGCCTTCGGCCAGGCGTACCGGGCGTCCTCGGTCGGGTCCTGGCCCTGGACCCCGGAACCGGGGTTGACCAGCACGAGCATGTCCTCGCCGTCGACCATCTCCGGCGCGTCGGCGTCGTGGGCGGTGCGGCCGGGGACGTCGTCGTGGAGCGGCCACCAGTGCCGGGTCGCCAGGCCCACGCCGGTACCGATGGCGATGCCGACGCCCACGTCGGAGGGCCAGTGGACGCCGGTGTGGACGCGCGAGTAGGCGACGGCCAGCGCGAGCGGCGCGACGGCGAGCCCGGCGCGCGGCGACTCCATGGCCACCGCCGTCGCGAAGGCCGCGGCGGAGGCGGAGTGGCCGGAGGGGAACGACGACGACGTCGGGCGTTTCCGCAGGCGGCGGTGCATCGGCGTCTCCTCCTCGGCCGGCCGGCGGCGGGGGAAGACGGGCTTGCCGATCAGGTTCGCGACGGCGCTCGCGCCGGCGATGGCGACGACTCCGCGCAGCGCGCCGCGGCGGGTCGCACCAGGTCGGACGGCCAGTCCCGCGGCGACCACCCACCACAGGCGGGACTTGTTCGCCGACCGGGACAGCGCCATCAGCGCGTCGTCGGCCTTCGTGGCCGGCAGGCGGGCGCCGCGGCGCATCAGGGCGCGGTCGGTCCGGCCGACCCGCCGGAACGCCCGGATGAGCTGGTGTGACAAGAGGTCCGCCTTCCGCGCGACGTCAAGGGATGTGCTCCAATCGTGCCTGATTCGGGGGCATTTCACCGTCTGTGGCCTACTGGGGGCGTGTCGACGCCCGAACGGCCCACCGTCGAGGGGGGTGCAGCGCCTACTCTGGTGGGATGCAGCGGCGGATCTTTGGCATCGAGACCGAGTTCGGGGTCACGTGCACTTTCCACGGCCAGCGCAGGCTCTCTCCGGACGAGGTGGCGCGCTACCTCTTCCGGCGGGTCGTCTCGTGGGGCCGTTCTTCGAACGTCTTCCTGTCGAACGGCTCGAGGCTCTACCTCGACGTCGGCTCGCACCCCGAGTACGCGACGGCCGAGTGCGACGACCTGGTCCAGCTCGTCACGCACGACAAGGCCGGCGAGCGGATCCTCGAGGACCTGCTGGTCGACGCCGAGCGGCGGCTGGCGGACGAGGGCATCGGCGGCGACATCTTCCTGTTCAAGAACAACACGGACTCGGCGGGCAACTCGTACGGCTGTCACGAGAACTACCTCGTGACCCGCGCGGGTGAGTTTTCCCGGATCGCGGACGTGCTGCTCCCGTTCCTGGTGACCCGCCAGCTCATCTGCGGCGCCGGGAAGGTGCTGCAGACGCCGCGGGGGGCGGTCTACTGCCTGTCGCAGCGGGCCGAGCACATCTGGGAGGGCGTCTCGAGCGCCACGACCCGCTCGCGCCCGATCATCAACACCCGCGACGAGCCGCACGCCGACGCCGAGCGCTACCGGCGCCTGCACGTCATCGTGGGCGACTCGAACATGGCCGAGCCGACGACGATGCTCAAGGTCGGGTCGGCGAACCTGGTGCTCGAGATGATCGAGGCCGGGGTCCAGTTCCGCGACTTCACCCTCGACAACCCGATCCGGGCGATCCGCGAGATCAGCCACGACCTCACCGGCCGCCGCCAGGTGCGCCTGGCCGGCGGGCGCGAGGCCTCGGCGCTGGACATCCAGCGCGAGTACCACGCCCGCGCGGTGCAGCACCTCAAGGACAACGGCTCGAGCCCGGCCAACGACAAGGTCATCGAGCTGTGGGGCCGGGCGCTGGACGCGGTCGAGCAGCAGGACTTCGGCAAGATCGACACCGAGATCGACTGGGCGATCAAGCACCGGCTGGTCGAGCGCTACCGGCACAAGCACGACCTGGACCTGTCCAGCCCGCGGATCGCGCAGCTCGACCTGGCCTACCACGACATCCGCCGTGGCCGGGGCATCTTCGACCTGCTGCAGCGCAAGGGCCTGGTCCGCCGGATCACCGACGACGGCGAGATCGAGGCGGCCAAGGACACCCCGCCGCAGACGACCCGGGCGAAGCTGCGCGGCGACTTCATCGCCGCCGCCCAGGCCGCCGGGCGCGACTTCACCGTCGACTGGGTGCACCTGAAGCTGAACGACCAGGCCCAGCGCACGGTGCTGTGCAAGGACCCGTTCCGCTCGGTCGACGAGCGCGTCGAACGCCTGATCAGCTCGCTCTAGCCAAGGTCCGTGAAGGCCACATCGAGGGACTCGGAGTCCCTCGATGGGGCCTTCACGGCTTTTGACCCTACGAAAGTCGGCGGGCGGGTGCGGCAGGATCTGGCCCATGCGTGTCGTGCGTGCGGTGGTTCTCGTGGTCGGTCTTCTGGTGGCGCTCGCGGTGCCGGCGTCCGCGTCCGGGCATCTGCCGAAGTGGGAGCTGAGCGCGACCGGCGTCACCGCCCAGTTCCGCGGCCTGTCGGCGGTCAGCGCCCGGGTCGCGTGGGTCAGCGGCACCCAGGGCACCGTGCTGCGCACCGTCGACGGCGGCCGGAGCTGGAAGTCCGTCGGCCCGCCGGACACCGGCACGCTCGAGTTCCGCGACGTCGAGGCCTTCGACGCCGACCACGCCGTGCTCCTTTCGATCGGCCCCGGCACCGACTCCCGCGTCTACCGGACCGACGACGCCGGCGCGCACTGGCGCCAGACCTTCCAGAACACCGACGCCGCCGCGTTCTACGACTGCCTCGCCTTCTTCGACCCGTGGCGCGGCCTGGCGATGAGCGACCCCGTGGACGGCAGGTTCCGGATGCAGGCCACCTTCGACGGCGGCCGCAGCTGGCGCCAGGTCCCCGACAGCGGCTTTCCGCCCGCCCTGCCCGGTGAGGCCGGGTTCGCCGCCAGCGGCCAGTGCGTCACCACCTCGGGCCCGTTCGACGCCTGGCTGGCCACCGGTGGCGGCGCCACGGCCCGCGTGCTGCACTCCGGCGACGGCGGCCGCCACTGGACGGCGTCGGCCACGCCGCTGCCGAGCAGCCCGTCGGCCGGCGTGTTCGCCCTCGCCTTCCGCACGCCGTGGCAGGGCGTCGCGATCGGCGGCGACTTCGCGAACCCGACGGCGCCCGGCCCCGCCGTGGCGCTGTCGTCGGACCGCGGCCGCACCTGGCGCACCCCGGGGCAGTACCCCGCCGGGTACCGCTCCGGGCTGGCCTGGCGCGGTGGCACGGTCCTCGCCGTCGGCCCCGGCGGCAGCGACCTCAGCCCGGACGGCGGGCGGCACTGGACGCCGTTCGACACCGGCAGCTTCGACAGCGTGGACTGCACCCCGCTGGGCAGCTGCTGGGCGTCCGGCACCAAGGGCCGCGTCGCCCGGCTGGGCTAGAGCACCTGCCCGGTCGGCCGGACCATGATCTCGTTGACGTCGACCGACGGCGGCTGCTGCAGCGCGTAGAGCACGGCCCGGGCGATGTCGTCCGGCACCAGCTGCGGCTTCTTGCGCTGCTCCTCGTTGAGGATGTCCGTGTCGGTGATCCCGGGCTGGATCAGCGTGACCCGCACGCCGGTGCCGACGGCCTCCTCGCGGATCGCCCCGGCCATGCCGGTGACCGCCCACTTCGTCACCGAGTACAGGCTCGCGTTGCGGATGTAGCGGCCGGCGACCGAGCCGGTGATCAGCAGGTGCCCCGTCGACTCCGCCAGCGCGGGCAGTACCGCGCGGGCGGTGTAGGCCGCGCCGAGCACGTTGACGCGGACCATCTCCTCCCACGCCGTCGGGTCGGGGTCGCCGGTGCCGAAGAACGACGTCCCGACGCCGATCCCGGCGTTGGCGAAGGCCGCGTCGAGCCGGCCGAACCTCCCGACGGTCTCGGCGACGGCGCCGGAGATGGCCGCCCAGTCGGCGACGTCGGCGCCCAGCGCCAGCGCCCGGTCTTCGCCGAGTTCGGCCGCGAGCGGCGCGACGGACTCGGCCTTGCGGGCCACGAGGGCGACCTTGAACCCGGACGCGGCGGCCAGCCGCGCGGTCGCGGCACCCAGGCCGCGGGAGGCACCGGTGATGAGGAGAACACGATCATCCATGCCCCCAGGCTAGGGAGAACTCACGGCGTCAGCACGAGACGGCCGCGCAGCCCGCCCGCGGCCAGCCGTTCGTGGGCCTCCACCGCGGAGGAGAGCGGCAGCACGCCGGCAACACGCGGGCGCAGTAGGCCGGTCGCGGTGAGGTCGGCGAGCCGTCCGCCGTCGGCGCGGATCCAGACGTGGCGCACGCGGATCCCGCGCAGGGGAAGCGGCGCGGCCCCGGCGGCGAAGGCGACGAACTCGCCGCCACCGCGGACGGCGTCGAGCGCGTCCAGCCCGAGCAACGCGGTGTCGAGGACGGCGTCGACCCCACGGGGACCAGGGCGCGCACGCGATCGGCGAGGTCCGGCCCGCGCGGGACGAACCGATCCGCCCCGAAATCCCGGACGGCGGCTTCGTCGGCCTCGGCCGCGACGGCGACGACAGGCAGTTTCCGGGCGTGCGCGAGGGTGACGGCGTACCCGCCGACCGCGCCCGCCGCGCCGGTGACCAGCAGCGCCCCGGTCGTCTCGACGAGGTCCAGGGCCTGCGCCGCGGTCAGCGCGTTGAGCGGCAGGGTCGCGGCTTCGACGGGGGAGAAGCCCGCCGGAGCCGGGGCGACGGCCGAGGTGTCCAGCACGATCTGCTCGGCGTAGGCGCCCAGCGGCGCGGCGATCCGGTCGCGCAGCCCGATCACGGCGTCGCCCACGCGGAAACCGGAGCCGGCCTCGACCACACCCGCGACGTCCCAGCCGAGGCCGAGCACCTCCCGCGGCGGGATCACCCCGGCTTCGGTCAGGATCCCGGACCGGGTCGCGGCGTCGACCGGGTTGACCGCGGCCGCCGCCACCCGGATCCGCACCTGACCGGGGCCCGGCTCCGGCACCGGGACGTCGGCGGGCTCGATCACTTCCGGGCCGCCGAACCGGCGGACCACCATCGCACGCATCTGTCGCTCCTTCGCGGGTCGAACCTTCCCCACGAACGTATGGGGAGCTACTCTCCAACGGGAAGTACGCACTGGCAGGTGCCCACCGCACCGTGACGATCCCCAGGGGAGGTTCACCCGTGCCCACCCGGACAGCGGAGCAGAAGCGCCTGGCCGAAAAGGCCGCCTACGACGCCTACCTCGCCGCCTGCCCCACCCGGAAGCTGCTCGACGAGATCGCCGGCAAATGGGTCAGCCTCGTCCTGGTCGCGCTCGGTGACGGCCCGATGCGCTACAGCGACCTTTCGCGGCGCATCGCCGGGGTCAGCCAGAAGATGCTCACCCAGACCCTGCGGGTGCTCGAACGCGACGGCCTGCTGCACCGCGAGGTGACCCCGGCGGTGCCCGTCCGCGTCGACTATTCCCTTACGCCGCTGGGGGAAAGCCTCCGCGCGCTGATGTCGGCGTTCAAGGACTGGGCCGAGGCCAACTTCGACGAGGTCAGCACCGCGCGCGCCGATTACGACGCGCGTACGCCGGACCTCACGATCGGGCCGGGCGGAGCGGGCTAGGCTCTACCGGGTGTCCACCGCACGCGCCGAACGGCTGGTCAATCTGGTGCTGGCCCTCCTGTCCACCCGGCAGTACCTCTCTGCCGAGCGGATTCGCGGCATCGTGCCCGGATACGGCGACGCGTCCAGTGACGACGCCTACTTCCGGATGTTCGAGCGGGACAAGACCGAGCTGCGCGAGCTGGGCATCCCGCTGGAGACCGGCCGCAACTCCGCCTTCGACGCCATCGAGGGCTACCGCATCGCCCGCCGCGACTACGAGCTCGGCGAGATCGACCTGGCCCCCGACGAAGCCGCCGCGGTCGCGCTGGCGTCCCGGCTGTGGGACTCCCCGGAGCTCACCGGGCAGGCCCAGGGCGCGCTGGTCAAGCTGCGCGCCGCCGGCCTCGAGGTCGACGACCAGGCCCGGACCGTCATCGAACCCCGCGTGCGCGCCGAACCGGCGTTCGGGCCGCTGCTCGCGGCGGTCCAGAGCGGCCAGGCCGTGCGCTTCGAATACCGCCGCAGCGGCTCACCGGAACGCATCATGCGCACCCTCGAACCCTGGGGCGTGGTGTCGTGGAAGGCCCGCTGGTACGTCGTCGGGCACGACCGCGACCGCGGCGCCACCCGCTGCTTCCGCCTCTCCCGCGTCACCGGCCAGGTGCGGCCCGTCGGGAAGCCCGGCGCCGTGCACCGCCCGGACGGCGTCAACCTGCTCCAGCTCGTGTCGGCCACCTCGGGGGACAGCGAGCCGGCCCCGGTCACCACCGCGCGGCTCTGGGTCGCCGACGGCCGCGCCGCCGGCGTCCGCCGCCGCGGCACCGTCATCGGGCGTTCCGCCGTCGACGGCCAGGAGGGCGACCTCGTCGAGATCGGGCTCCTCTTCCCGGAGTCGGCCGCCGACTGGATCACCGCGCAGGGCCCCGACGTCGTCGTGCTGGAGCCCGACGTCCTGGCCAAGACGGTGCAGGACCGGCTGGAGGCCGTCGTCGCCCGGCAGCAGCAGGGGAGTGTCCGATGAGCGGCTCCGGCGACCGGATGCCCCGGCTCCTGGCCCTCGTGCCCTACCTGCTCGCCCGGCCCGGGATCCGCGTCGACGAGGCCGCGCAGGACTTCGACGTCACGCCGAAGCAGCTGCGCAAGGACCTCGAGCTGCTCTGGATGTGCGGGCTGCCCGGCTACGGCCCCGGCGACCTGATCGACCTGTCCTTCGAGGGCGACACCATCGTCGTCACCCACGACGCCGGGATGAACCGGCCGCTGCGGCTCACCGGCGGCGAGGCGACCGCGCTGCTGGTCGCGCTGCGGGCGCTGGGGGAGACCCCGGGCGTGGTCGACGGCGACGCCGTGCGCCGGTCCATCGCCAAGATCGAGGCCGCCGCCGGACAGGCCCAGCCGGCCGGGGTGATCGTCGGCGGCGGGGTCCGCGAGGGCAAGAAGACCGCGCGGAACCGCGAGGAGGTCGCCCGCGCCCTGCGGGACGGGCGGGCGCTGCGGATCCGCTACTACACCGCGTCGAAGGACCAGATCACCGAGCGCACCGTCGACCCGATGAGGCTGCTCATCGTGCAGGCCGTCGGCTACCTCGAAGCCTGGTGCCGCCGCGCCGAGGGCGTCCGGCTGTTCCGGCTCGACCGGATCGACGAGCTGACCGTGCTCGACGAGCCGTCCCGCCCGCCCGCGCACGCCCACCCGACCGACATCTCCGAAGGTGTCTTTCGCGAGCGTCCCGATCAGCGGGAGGCCGTCCTCGTCCTCGACCCGGACGCACGCTGGGTAGCCGAGTACTACCCGTGCGAGGAGCTCGACGAGCTCGACGGCGGCCGCCTGCGGATCCGGATGCGCTACGCCGACCAGTCCTGGATGGTGCGCCTCGTGCTGGGCCTGGGCGGGGAAGCGCTGGTCGAAAGCCCGGCCGACCTGGCCTCCGACGTCGGCCGCCGGGCCGCCGACGCGGTGGCCCGAGCCCGTCACCTTCCGTCAACCTGCGACCACTAGGCTGACCGCGTGCCGTACCTGCCCACCGTCCTGCTCGCCGCCGCCGGCCTGCTGCTGCTCGTGTTCCTGCTGGTGCGCACCGCGCGGGTCTTGCGTGCTTTCAAGCAGACCGCAAGCATGGTGGCTACGAACACCCAGGACCGGGCCGGACTCGTCCGCGCCCGGTCGGCAGCGTTGCGCGTCGCGTTCGCGCAGCGCCGCCGGAACCCGGAAAACCAGTAACATCCCTACCAGACGCAGATAGGAGGCCACCATGCTGAACGGATTGCAGCCGTGGCATTTGATCATCTTGGTGCTCGTCGTCGTGCTGTTGTTCGGGGCCAAGAGGCTTCCCGACGCGGCCCGGTCCATCGGCAAGTCCATGAAGATCTTCAAGGCCGAGACCAAGGACCTCACCGGTGAGCACAAGGCCGCCGCGGCCGAAGACGCCGAGCCGGTCGAGACGAAGCAGATCCCGGCCACGCCCGTCGTCCCCGCCGCCCCGTCGGCCACCGACCAGCAGGTCGCGGACCTGCAGCGGCAGCTCGACGAGCTGAAGAAGCAGCAGCAGGCGCCGGCCGCCGAGCAAAAGAACGCCAGCTGAGCCAGCCCACCACCGGTCCCTGGTCCACGGAGCGCGTCTAGCCAGGCGCGCTCCGGCGGACACCGACGAGAACGGAAACCCCAGTGGCGGAAGCCGCCTCCGGAAACGGGGACAAGAGCGGCTCGAAGCGGCGCAAGCGCGGCCGCCGAGCCAACCCCGACGGCACGATGACGCTCATCGAGCACATCTACGAGTTCCGCCGTCGCCTCGGCCTGGCGCTGCTCGCCGTCGTCATCGGCGGGATCCTCGGGTTCATCTGGTTCGGCACCAAGGTCGGTCCGATCCCGTCTCTCGGAGACCTCGTCAAGGACCCGTACTGCGCGATCCCGCCGAGCCGGCGGCTCGACAGCGCGGCGGGGTGCCGGCTGCTGCAGACGGTGCCGTTCGAGGCCTTCATGACCCAGCTGAAGGTCGGCCTCGCGGCGGGCGCGGTGCTGCTCTCCCCGGCCTGGCTCTACCAGATCTGGGCGTTCATCGCCCCGGGCCTGTACACGAAGGAACGCCGCTACGCGCTGACGTTCGTCTCGTTCGCCTCGGTGCTGTTCGCCGCGGGCGCGGTGCTCGCCTACATCCTCTTCCCACACGCCCTGCAGCTGCTGATGGGCTTCGGGCAGGACGCGTTCGTCACCGCCCTCACCGCGGACAAGTACATTTCGTTCCTGCTGTCGCTGCTGATCATCTTCGGGATCAGTTTCGAGCTGCCGCTGCTGGTGGTCATGCTCAACCGCGTCGGCGTGGTCAAGTACACGCAGCTCAAGAAGTGGCGCCGCGGCATCGTGTTCGCGCTGTTCGTCTTCGCCGCGTTCGCCACGCCCGGCTCCGACCCGTTCTCGATGCTCGGGCTCGCCGCCGCGCTGACCGTGCTGTTCGAGATCTCCGTGCAGATGGCGCGGTTCCACGACCGCAAGAAGGACAAGCTCCGGTCCGAAGAGGGCTGGGACAAGCTGGCCGACGACGAGGCCGCACCGTTCGACTACACGCCGAGCAAGGTCGACGACGAGCCGTCCACGCCGACCACCTCCGGCGGCCGGTCGTCCGGCACCGACGACATCACGTAGTGGGGATCCACGCCGCGCTCGCCGTGCACCCGGCCTCGGGGCACGGCGCCGCCGCCCGGATCGCGGACACGGTCGCCGCGCGGCTCCGCACCGCCGTCGACCGGCTCGACGTCCTCGTGGCCAACACCGTCGAGGAGTCCCGCGCCCTGATGCGGACCTCGCACGACGCGGGCCTCGACGTCCTGATCGTGCTCGGCGGTGACGGCGCCGCGCACCAGGGGGTCCAGTTCTGCGCGAACCACGGCGTCGCGCTCGGCCTGGTCCCGGCGGGCACCGGCAACGACTTCGCCCGCGCCCTCGGTCTCCCTGGGGAGCCCCTGCCCGCGGTCGACGCGCTGGTGGCGGCCCTGCGCTCCGGCGCGCGCCGCCGGATCGACCTGGGCCGCGTCGGCGAGACGTGGTTCGCGACGGTGCTGTGCGCGGGCTTCGACGCGAGCGTCAACGAACGCGCCAACCGGATGCGCTGGCCGTCCGGGCCACGCCGCTACGATCTGGCGATCCTCGCCGAGCTGGCGGCCTTCCGCTCCCGGCCGGTGGCCATCGACACCGGCACCGGGCGCCTGGAACTCGACGCGACGCTGGTGGCGATCGGCAACACCCGGTTCTACGGCGGCGGCGTCCCGATCTGCCCCACGGCCGACCCCGAGGACGGCGTCTTCGACGTCACGGTCATCGGCCACGCGACCCGCCGCGGCCTGATCCGCATGCTCCCCGGCCTGCGCACCGGCAACCACGTCACCCACCCGGCCGTCCGCACCTTCCGGGCCGCCTCGGTCACCCTGACCGGCAACACCTGGCCGGCCTACGCCGACGGCGAGCCCCAGGGCACGGTCCCGGTGACGGTCAGCTGCGTCCCCGGCGCCCTGACGGTGCTGGCCGCTCAGTGACCTCCTAGCGTCGCGCGTCCAAGGGACGTTGACAGTGGCTTGGTAGCGCGGGGCTGAAGGCTGCGAGCCGGTTCCACGCGGAGATCGTCCGACTGGAGACGTGGCCGCGAGGCGACGATGGAGGATTTGGGACGTCGAGCGGCAACACACGACATTGGCGGGACTCAGTAGCCCCCGGCCTCGCCGACGAGCTCACGGAACCGCGTGGGCGCCATCAGCTGCCCCTGCGCCAGGTACACCCCGCCGCAGCGGTGGCAGAACCAGCCCTGCTGCCACAACGCCTGCGCGGCCGGGATACCGGCCCGGCGCCGCCGGTGCGCCCGCAGCCGCCGCACGTAGAGCCAGATCAGCGTCCCCATCCCGCCGAACACGGCCGCCGACGGCAGCGCCAGCAGCACGATCCCGAGCACCAGGGCACCCGTCCCGCCCGGCGGCGGGTCGTCGACCGCGGAGAACGGCAGCCACAGGAAACAGCTCCCGATCATCAGGAGCAGCACCATGCCCGCCACCAAGCCGCCGTTGCGGCGCCGGGGAGGGAAGGGGTCGAGCGCCCGCGCGACCCCGGTGACGGTCACCCCGGACACCTGGCTGCTCGTGTAGATGACCCCGTCGCCGGCCGGCACGGCCACCGTCGGGCCCTGGCCCCGGTAGTAGGAGTGCCCGCCGTAGTAGACCGCGGGCACGTGCTGGACCTGGTCCAGCTGCCCGCAGCTCGGACAGGGTGCGGTCATGGTGGCCTCCCTTCAGCCGCTCCGACGCCGAAACGGCGAAGCAGGTTCCCGCTGAGTGTGTATAACGACCTATACCACCGGGGTGGATTTGGGCCTCCAACCCGGGCAACGGCGGACAAACGGGCAACGACAGGGGCCGGACGACCACGTCACGCCACGCCGTCGGTCACGCCGCGTGCAAACTGTCGGTGGCATGTGGAACCCTGACGAGGTGGCCAGTAGCCCTTCTCCCTCCCCGGCCGAGGCCTATGCGGCCTCCGCACGCCGGGGGCAGTACCCCCAGCTGACCCGCTTCGCCGCGGAGTCCTCCTTCGAGTTCGACGACTTCCAGATCCGCGGGTGCGAAGCCCTCGAGGGCGGCCACGGTGTGCTCGTCTGCGCGCCCACCGGGGCGGGCAAGACGATCGTCGGCGAGTTCGCCGTGCACCTGGCGCTGGCCGAGGGACGCAAGTGCTTCTACACCACGCCGATCAAGGCGTTGTCGAACCAGAAGTACGGCGACCTCGTGGCGCGCTACGGCGCGGACGCGGTCGGCCTGCTCACCGGGGACACGTCGATCAACGGCAACGCGCAGGTGGTCGTGATGACCACCGAGGTGCTGCGGAACATGCTGTACGCCGGGTCTTCGACGATCACCGACCTCGGGTACGTCGTGATGGACGAGGTGCACTACCTGGCCGACCGGTTCCGCGGCGCGGTCTGGGAAGAGGTGATCCTGCACCTGCCGGAGCACGTCCGGGTGGTCGGGTTGTCGGCGACGGTCAGCAACGCCGAGGAGTTCGGCGAGTGGCTGGTCGAGGTCCGGGGTGACACGGCGGTGGTCGTCGACGAGCACCGTCCGGTGCCGCTGTGGCAGCACATGCTCGTCGGGAACCGGATGATGGACCTGTTCGCGGGTGAGGACGTCCACGCGCCCGGGACCGAGCTGCGGATCAATCCGACCCTGGTGCGCCGCACCGAGGAGATCGGCCGCCAGTACGCGCCCGCCGGCTTCCGCGGCCCGCGCGGGGCCCGCCGAGGCGGTCCCCGGATGCCGCGGTTCCGGCCACCGTCGCGGGTCGAGGTCGCGGAGCAGCTGGACCGGGCGGGGTTGCTGCCGGCGATCGTGTTCATCTTCTCGCGAGCCGGGTGTGACGCCGCCGTCAACCAGTGCGTCCGGTCGGGGCTGCGGCTCAACGGCCCCGACGAGATCGACGAGATCCGCCAGGTGATCGAGGACCGTACGTCGGACCTGCCCGAGGGTGACCTGGGTGTGCTCGGCTACTGGGAGTGGCGTGAGGCGCTCGAACGCGGCATCGCCGGTCACCACGCCGGGTTGCTGCCGGCGTTCAAGGAGACGGTCGAGGAGCTGTTCGTCCGGGGGCTGGTGAAGGTCGTGTTCGCGACCGAGACCCTCGCGCTCGGGATCAACATGCCCGCCCGGACCGTGGTGCTCGAACGGCTGGTCAAGTACAACGGCGAGGCGCACGTCGACCTGACGCCGGGGGAGTACACGCAGCTCACCGGCCGGGCCGGGCGCCGCGGTATCGACGTCGAGGGCCACGCCGTGGTGGCGTGGCAGCCGGGTGTCGATCCGAAGCAGGTCGCGGGGCTCGCCTCGACGCGGACTTACCCGCTGCGGTCGTCGTTCCGGCCCGGGTACAACATGGCCGTGAACCTGGTCGCCCAGGTCGGCGCCGAGCAGGCCCGTGACCTGCTGGAACAGTCGTTCGCGCAGTTCCAGGCCGACCGGTCGGTGGTGGGCACGGCCCGCCGGATCGAGCGGAACCGGGAAGCGCTCAAGGGCTACACGAACGCGGTGACCGGCGACTTCGACGAGATGCTCGAGTACGTCGAGCTGCGGGCCAAGATCTCGGCGCGGGAGAAGGCGCTGTCGCGGCAGAACACGGCCGTGCGCCGCGCCGGCACGGCCGAGTCGCTGGAGAAGCTGCGCAAGGGTGACGTCATCGCGGTGCCGGCGGGCCGTCGTGCCGGGCTGGCCGTGGTGGTCGACCCGGGGCTAGACCCGATCCGGGAGCCGCGGCCGGTCGTGGTGACCGAGGACCGCTGGTCGGGACCGTTGTCGGTGGCGGACTTCCCGGCGCCGGTCGAGGCGCTGGGGCGGATCAAGCTGCCCAAGCACATCGAGCTGCGTTCGCCGAAGACCCGTCGTGACATCGCGTCGACGCTGCGCAGTGCGGGGATTTCCTTGCCCGGCCGGCAGAAGCGGAGTTCGGGGGCCAATGAGGACGGTGAGCTGGCGGCGCTGCGGCGGGCCCTGCGGGCGCATCCGTGCCACGGGCTGGCCGAGCGGGAGGCGAACCTGCGCTGGGTCGAGCGGTACCAGCGGCTCGCCACCGAAACCGAGCAGCTGGAGCGGAAGGTCGCGGCGACCACGCACTCGCTGGCGCGGGCGTTCGACCGGATCCTCGCGTTGCTCGGGGAGCGCGGCTATCTCGGGCCGGAGACCGCCGGTGACGGCGAGGACCGGGTCACCGAGCACGGCCGCCGCCTGACCCGGCTCTACAGCGAGTCCGATCTGCTGGCCGCCGAGTGCATCCGGCACGGCGTGTGGGAGAAGCTCGGCCCGGCCGAGCTGGCCGCCGTCGTCTCGACGCTGGTCTTCGAGGCGCGCCGGGACACCGCGGGGGAGCCGCGGCTGCCCGGCGGTGCGGTTCCCGAGGCGTGGGAGGAGACCGCGCGGCTGTGGGTGGAGCTGACCGAGGACGAACGGCGGCATCGGCTCAACCGCACGCGTGAGCCCGACGCGGGGTTCGCGTGGCCGGTCTACCGCTGGGCGCGCGGTGAGTCGCTGGAGAAGGTGCTGACGGCGGCGGAGGCCAACGGTCAGGAGCTGTCGGCGGGTGACTTCGTGCGCTGGTCGCGTCAGGTGATCGACCTGCTCGACCAGATCCGGGACGTGCTGGGCAAGACCGACCGGGTCGGCGCGACGGCGGCCGAAGCGGTCAAGGCGCTGCGCCGCGGGGTTGTCGCCGCGGGTGCGGCGTGAGCTTGGTGTGAGGGCTGGTCCGGACGGCGCAGCGGGTGAGCGTGGACGCGTGTGCTCGGCTCGGACCTGTGGTTGGATCGGCCACGAACCGTGCGTACGCGGCTCGGCGGCGATATCGGGTTGGGCATGAGATGAACGAAGCAGGCGGAGGCAGACGATGAGCACGCCGTATGGCGGCAACGACCCACAGCAGCCCCAGTACGGGCAGCAGCCGGGCGGCGCGTACCCGCCGAGCGGCCCGCAGCAGCAGCCGCCGTACGACCCCAACCAGCAGCAGCAATGGGGTCAGCCGCAGCAGCCCCAGCAGTGGGGTCAGCAGCCCGGTGGTTACACCCCGCCGCAGCAGCCGCAGTGGGGCCAGCAGCCGCCGCCGTACGGGCAGCAGCCCGGCGGCGGGTACCCGCAGAGTGGCCCGCAGCAGCAGCCCCAGTACGGGCAGCAGCCCGGTGGGGCGTACCCGCAGAGCGGGCCGCAGCAGCAGCCGCAGTACGGGCAGCAGCCGCCCGCGCAGCCGGGCCAGTACGACTACGGGCAGCAGCAGTTCCCCGGCGCGACTCCCGCTCCGGAGGGGGAGAAGCCGGCGAAGTCCAAGAAGGGCCTGCTGATCGGCATCATCGTGTTGGTCGTGGTCGTCGCGGTGGTCGGCATTCTCGGCTTCGTCGCGCCCGGGTTCTTCAAGACGCAGGTCTTCAACAACACCCAGATGCAGACCGACGTGCAGAAGCTGCTGACCGACACGTACAAGATCGACGGCGTCACCGGCGTCACCTGCCCGGCCGAGCAGAAGGTCGAGGACGGCGCGAAGTTCGAGTGCACCGCCACGATCGCCGGGAAGCCGCAGCAGATCCCGATCACGGTGAAGGGCGACGGCGGCAACTACGAGGTGTCGCCACCCGCCGCGAAGTAGCTTCATCCCGTTCGGCCGAGGTCCGGTCACCGCGAATTTGCGGTGGCCGGATCTCGCTGTCTCCGGCGATGATCAGGGGCATGACCGACTTCGACATCCGGACGCTGCGCGAAGACGAGCACCGCGCGGCCGGCGACCTCTTCCGCGAGACCGTGCACGCAGCGCCCAGCAGTGACGCCGATTGGGAACGCGCCGGCCGGGCCTACCAGCCGGGTGGCACGATCGGGGCGTTCGACCCCGCCTTCATCGGGACGGCACGGTCGTTCGACGCCGCTTTGACGGTGCCCGGCGGTGCCCGGTTGCCGCTGGCCGGGGTCACCGGCGTCGGGGTGCGCGCCGACCGGACCCGGCGCGGTGTGCTGCGCGCGATGATGACCACCCAGCTCGAGGACTTCGCCGCGCGTGATGTCGTGTTCGCGAACCTGGGCGCCTCCGAGGCCGGCATCTACGGGCGGTTCGGGTACGGCCTGGCGACGCGGTGCCGCACCTACAGCGTCGACCGGCACCGCGCGCGGCTGCGCCCGGATCTCCCGTTCGGCGGTGAGATCGAGCTGCTGACGCTGGACGACGCCGTGGCGGCCCTGCCCGGCGTTTACGAGCGTCTCGAGCACCGGCCCGGGATGATGACCCGGCCGGAGGTGCTGTGGCGGCTGTACGAGAGCCAAGCCCGTCGCGCGACCGATGTGGTGAAGAGCGTCGTGCACCACGGCGCGGACGGGCCGGACGGTTACGTCAGCTACTCGATCGGCGGCCTGCACACCCACCCGTGGACCAAGACCCTCGAAGTGTTCGACATGTTCGCCGGCACGCCGGCCGCGTTCGCCGGGCTGTGGCGGTTCCTGCTGGGCATCGACCTGGTCGACAAGATCGTCACCGCGGGACGGCCGCTCGACGAGCCGGTGGAGCTGATCCTCGCCGACCACCGCCGCGGCAACGTCGACCGGGTGGGTGACGAGCACTGGCTGCGGCTCGTCGACGTCCCGAAGGCTCTCGCCGCCCGCGAGTACGGCCACGCGGCGCCCGTGGTCATCGAGGTCGCGGACCCGTTGCTGCCCGCGAACACCGGCACCTACCGGATCACCGCCGACGGTGCCGAGCGCACGGGTGAACCGGCCGCGCTCGCCCTCGACGTCACCACGCTGGCGATGCTGTACCTGGGGACCTGGCGGGCGTCGGCGCTGGCGACCGCGGGCCGGATCGAGGTCCGCGATCCGGCCGCCCTCGTGGCCGCCGACGCCCTCTTCGGCACGCGCGTCCAGTCCTGGTGCGGTACCTTTTTCTGAGCCGCATCGCCGGGGGTGAGCACCGTGACCAGGCGTTTCCTCGTTTTCCTCGCCCTCTGCTGCGTGCTTGCGGCCTGCGGCTCGGCGGCCGAGCCGGTCCCGGCGCCGGTGCTGCCGAGCCGGAGCACGGCGGCGCCCACCGGCGCGCCGGTACGGGTGCTCGACCCGGCCGCGGTCGGCGCCGGGGTGCGGAAGATCCTCCTGGACAGCTTCCGGATCACCGGCGTCGAAGGGGTGACCTGTCCCGCGGGTCAGCCGGTCGTCATCGGCCGGGCGTTCGCCTGCACCGCGCGGATCGGCGGGACGGCGAAACGTGTCCCGGTCACCGTCCTGGGTACCGACGGCCGCTACCGGGTGGACCCGCCGGGCTGAAAACGGGATGCCGGAGCGCGGACGTCCCGGCATCATCGGGCCCATGACCGCCTTCGACGTCCGTCCCATCACCGAAGCCGAGCGCCGCAGCACGTTCGACCTGCTCGGCCGGTCGCTGCACAGCAACCGGGTCAGCGACGAGGACTGGTCCCGCTACGGGGAGTCCTGGCCGGCCGGGCACAAGTTCGCCGCGTTCGACGGCGACGTCCCGATCGGCATCACCAGCTCCTACGAGACCGAGATGGCCGTGCCGGGCGGGCGCGCGCTCGGTGTCGCCGCGGTCGACGGGGTGGGGGTGCGCGCCGACTGGACCCGTCGCGGGGTGTTCAGCGCGATGATGGCCGCGCAGCTGGCCGACGTCGCCGCGCGCGGCCTGCCGCTGGCCGCGCTGCACGCCAGCGAGCCGACCATCTACGGCCGGTTCGGCTACGGCTCCGCGGCGCTCGGCAAGACCGTGTGGATCGACCGGCCCGCGGCGCGCCTGCACGAGCGCGTCCCGGCGGCCGGGCGGGTCCGGATGCTCACCCCGGCCGAGGCCGTGAAGGAGATTCCCGGGCTGTACCAGCGGATCGGGCTGCACCGGGCCGGCATGATGGGCCGCCCGGACGTGTGGTGGCCGATCTCCCACGACCGGCTCGCCGGCCCGGACGGCGACCACGTCACGGTCGTCCACAGTGGACCGGACGGCGACGACGGATTCGCGGTGTACGGCACCGTCGACCGCCGGACCCCGGAGTCGCCGGACAAGGGCGCCATGCTGAAGGTCCGCGAGCTGCACGCGGCCGACCCGGTCGCCCGCGCCGCCCTGTGGCGGTTCCTGCTGTCGGTGGACCTGGTCTCCGGCATCCGCGCGCGGTACCGCCCGGTCGACGAGCCGCTCGCGCCGATGATGGCCGACCATCGCCACGCCCTCACGACCGACGTCGAGGACGACCTGTGGGTGCGCCTGGTCGACGTCGAGACCGCCCTCGGGGCCCGGACTTACCGCGACGCCGCACCGGTGGTCCTCGCCGTGGCCGACCGGACGCTGCCGGCCAACACGGGGCACTACGAGGTCGGCCCGTCGGGCGCCCGCCGCACGGAAGCCGAGGCGCACCTGACCCTGGACGCCGACACCCTGGCGATGGTGTACCTGGGGGAGTGGAGCGCGACGGCGCTGGCCGAGGCGGGCCGGATCACGGCCCACGACCCGGCGGCGCTCGCCCGGGCGGACGAGCTGTTCACCACGGTCACCGCGCCGTGGTGCGGCACCTACTTCTAGCCGCCGGGGTCACAGTGGTGGTCGCCGCTGGAATCGTGGGCAGATGAGGCGCCAGCGCCGGTGCGACCGGGCCGTTCGCGACCGATTCGGCACGGCCGGGTCGTTCGCGCGGCACTCGGTCGGGCACGAAAGGGCCGCTCGTGCGCCGGAACGTGGCTCGGCCCGAGAGGCTTCGAATCCGGGGCGGCTCCGCGATCTCGGCCGCGTACTTTCAGGCGCCGGGAGCGGGCTCGCCGCTCTGCCCCGGCCGGCCCCCGCCCGTGGGGAAGCTTCCGGCTGGCGACATGGGCGGGAGGTGTCGATGGAGGATTCCGGACATCCGATGTCCGGAATCCTCCATCGACGAACGCCGGCGGCCCCGCTCAGCAAAGTCGCGGCGCTAGGCGCCCGGCAACGCCTTCAGCAGCCGTTCGATCGAATTACCCAGGTTCCACCGCTCCGCCAGCTCGGCGACCCGGTCCGGGTCCGCGGGCGAAGTCGGCACCGCGTCGGGGCGGGACTGCTCGACCGGTGCGTCGACCGCGACGCGGACCACCGTCGGCGCCACCGCCAGGTAGTCGGCCGCGTCGGCCAGCCGCAGGCGGGTCTTGAGGGGGACCCGGTTGTCGCTCGCCGCGGAGGCCTTCAAGAGCGCGTCGAGGGAGCCGAACTCCGTGATGAGCTTGGCCGCGGTCTTCTCGCCGATCCCGGCGACGCCCGGCAGCCCGTCCGAGGGGTCGCCGCGCATCATGGACATGTCCGCGTACGCCGGGCCGGCCGTCTCGCGGGGGAGGCTGTAGCGCTCGGCGATTTCGTCGGGGCCCAGCTGTTCGGCCTTCGCCCAGCCCTTGCCGACGTAGATCACCGACGTGGGGGTCGGCTTGGTGCGCACCAGCTGGAACAGGTCGCGGTCGCCGGTGATCACCTCGACCGCGTCGGTCTTCTCGCGGTGGGCCAGCGCGCCGATGACGTCGTCGGCCTCGTAGCCGGCCGCCTCCGCGGTGGCGAAGCCGAACGCCTCCAGGACGTCGAGGATGATCGGCACCTGCGGGGTGAGGGTGTCGGGGACCTCTTCGACGTCGGGGTCGGCGCCGGTGGTCTCCTCGGCCACGCGGTGGGCCTTGTAGCTGGGCAGGAGATCGGTCCGGAACTTCGGCCGCCAGTCCGCGTCCAGGCAGCACACCAGCCGCGACGGGTGCCGGTCGGTGAGGATCCGCGCGATCGTGTCGGTGAACCCGCGCACGGCGTTCACCTGGGTGCCGTCGGCGGCCCGCATCGAATCGGGCAGAGCGAAGAACGAACGGAAGTACAGGCTCGCGGAGTCGAGCAGCGCAAGGGGTCCGGTCACCCGCACAGCCTCCCACGCACCCGCCGGTGTGCCGTAGCGCTCGGGTCCGGCATGTCGCGGGCCCGGGCGAGTGGATCACCGGGACGGCCCGGCTAGGCTCGTCCCATGTCGCGCCGTTCCCTGCACACGCCCGCCCCCGACGCCGCAGCCCTCCGCGCCCGCCTGGACCGCGCCCGCACCGCCGCGGCCGCCGCGGACACCGACGCCCTGCTGATCGCGCCCGGTTCCGACCTGCGCTACCTGATCGGCCAGGCCGGCGGCTCGTTCGAGCGCCTCACCACCCTCGTCGTCCCGGCCGACGGCACGCCCGCGCTGGTCGTGCCGAAGCTGGAGGCGCCCGGCTACGCCGACGTGCCGACCGACGAGCTCGGCGTCGACCTGCTGACCTGGGTGGACGGCGACGACCCGTACAAGCTCGTCGCGGACCGGCTCGGCAAGGCCGGCCGCGTCGCGGTCAGCGACTTCACTCCGGCCCTGCACGTGCTGGCCCTGCGCGCGGCGCTCGGCGAGGCCGAGCAGACGCTGGCCGGCCCGGTCGTGCGCGAGCTGCGGATGCGCAAGGACGCCGCCGAGATCGCGTCCCTGCGCGACGCCGGCGCGGCCATCGACCGGGTGCAAGCCCGCGTCCACGAGTGGCTGCGAGCCGGGCGCACCGAGGCCGAGGTCGGCGCGGACATCGCCGCGGCGATCGTGGCGGAGGGGCACGTCCAGGCGGACTTCGTGATCGTCGGCTCCGGCCCGAACGGCGCCAGCCCGCACCACGACGTCTCCGACCGCGTCATCGAAAAGGGTGACGTCGTGGTCGTCGACATCGGCGGCCCGCTCCCGGCCGGGTACAACTCCGACTCCACCCGCACCTACGCCGTCGGCGAGCCGCGCGACGCCGACGTCGCCGAGACGTACGCGGTGCTGCAGCGTGCCCAGGCCGCCTCGGTCGCCTCGGTCAAGCCGGGTGTCACGGCCGAGCAGGTCGACGCCGCCGCGCGCGACGTCATCACCGAGGCCGGGTTCGGCGAGTACTTCATCCACCGCACCGGGCACGGCATCGGCCTGGACGTGCACGAGGAGCCCTACATCATCGCGGGCAACACGCTGCCGCTGGAGCCGGGCATGGCCTTCAGCGTCGAGCCGGGCATCTACCAGCCGGGCCGCTGGGGCGCCCGCATCGAGGACATCGTGATCGTCACCGCCGACGGCGTCGAGTCCGTCAACAACCAGCCGCACGAACTCGTCGTGCTGGACGCATGACCACCGGTGGCCTGGAGCCGCTCGACCAGTCGATCGTCGAGGAACTCGCGGCCGACGGGCGCCGCAGCTTCACCGACCTCGCCGAACGCGTCGGGCTTTCGGTGTCCGCGGTGCACCAGCGGGTGCGCCGCCTCGAGCAGCGCGGTGTCATCCTCGGGTACACCGCGCGGCTCGACGGCGAGCAGATCGGGCTGCCGCTGACGGCCCTGATCTCGCTGACGCCGAACGACCCGGGCGCGCCCGACGACTACCCGCAGCGGATCCAGCACATCAAGGAGATCGAGTCCTGCTACTCGGTGGCCGGCGACGAGTCCTACATCCTGCTGGTGCGCGTCCAGTCGCCGCTGGCGCTGGAAGACCTGCTGCGCCGGATCCGGGAGGCCGCGAAGGTGTCCACTCGCACCACGGTGGTGCTCTCTACGCCGTTCGAGGGACGTTCGCCTACGTTCTGACACCGGCGGGGTGGCCGGTCACCGGGGCACTGGTACGGTAAAAGGTATGGCAACACGTAAGGTGACTCTTTCGCTGGACAGCGGCGCCTTGGATTTCGCCGAACGAGCCGCGAAAGCACACGGGATCTCGGTCTCGTCCTGGCTGTCGAAGGCGGCCCGGCGCGAGGCGGTACGCACGGGCTACACCCCGCAGAAGCCGGAGCCGGCCACCGCGGAGTTCGACGAGGCCGAGCGCAGCGCGGCGGAAAAGGATCTGCGTGCGCAGGGGTGAAGTCTGGACGTACCACCCCCCGACCGATCCGGCCCGGCAACGCACCGTGGTGCTGCTGTCCTCGGACGGGGTGAACGAGTCCGAGCGCCCCTGGCTGCTCGGCACCGAACTGCTCGACCGCGACCCCCAGGACATCCTCGGCGTGGCGATCGACGCCCGCTACTGGGTGTCGACGCTGAACCTCACGCGGCTCTACCGCCCGTGGTTCGACGAGCGCCTCGCGGAGATCGACCAGGAGGTCCAGGAGCGCATCGACATCGCGCTCCGCGCCGCCCTCGACCTCTGACACCGGGGTAGGGGAGCGCCTTACTGAAGGCCTTCGCGCCTCCGAGCAGGGGAGTTCCTGAGCTGTGCCCCGCGTCGAGATCCCGACGCGAAGCCTGAACCGGCGCGGTCGGTCGTCTCCTTAAGTGTATAACGCCCTATACGGCCCGGCGTTAGTTGAAAACCAATTAGTTCCGTAAGGCAATCGCGCCACCTCACAAACAAAGCGACAGACGGCGGGGGTCAGCGGGCCACGACCTCCGGGACCGGGTGGAGTTTGCTGTCGGCGCCCGCCAGGCAGGACGCGTTGCCTTCGCGGCTGGCCATGAACTCCGTGAGGCAGTTCGCGATCGCCGTGTGGCCGGCGGCGTTGGGGTGGAACGACTCCTGCAGCGCGTGGCCGGCCCGGTCGGACTGCCCGAGGTCGGCGAGCTGGAGGGTCAGGCGCGTGAACCACTCCGTCGCGGGGTTGGCGCCGCCGCTGCACGCTTCGTGTTTCACACCGGCCTTCGCGAGGTCCAGGAACCGGGCGCCGGTCCGCTGGGCCGCGGTCTTGATGCCGGAGGACAGGACGCCGATGCCGGTCTGGGAGATCCAGCGCAGGTCCTCCACCCGGAACGGGCAGCCGTTGAGGCTGCGCAGCTCCTCGGGGACGTCCGGGCCGATCGGGGCGGCGTAGGACTGCAGGATCAGCTGGTAGTCCGCGGGCACGTAGCCCGCCTGGGCCAGTACTTTCTTGACGTCGGCGACGGCGGCGGTCACCTTCGGGACCATGGCGTCCACTTTGGACTGCCAGCTCTGCTTGAGCGCGTCGCTGCACGGCGGGCCGCCGGGGCTGAACCACGCCTTGAAGCAGTCGGTGACCTGGTTGGAGAACTTCGGGTCGTCGTTCGCGCCGACGGCGATGACCACGGCGGCGACGCGGTGGTCCTTGACCAGGGCTGCGAGCTGCTGCGCCTGCGATCCCTCGGTCCACTGCTTGACGCCGCCGAGGGCGACCTGTTCGGCGGGCGCGCCGGAGCAGGCGAGGTTGACGTGGGCGGTGATGCCGGGGACGGCGATCTTCTCGACGAAGGCGTTGGGGGAGCGGTGGCACCAGTCGCCGCCTTGGCCGTTGGTGGCGGGTGTGTACTGGCCGGCGCCTTCGCCGGAGGCGGTGCTGTCGCCCATGGCGACGACGGTGAGGGGGCCGGTGCCCGGCGGTCCTTGGCGGGGCTGGGGTTGCCCGGGTTTGCTTTCGGAGCCGAAGAAGGCGAAGAGGCCCACGAGCAGGGCCACGCTGACGAGGACCAGTGCCCCCCAGTACCACCGAAGTCGTCGCATCTCGGCTGATTCTACGGATCAGGTGCCGGGTTCCGGTGTTGGACACCGTGCGTGACCGGTCACACGGGGACCCAGGTGCGGGCCAGTCCGACGAGGGATTTCGTGAGGGCGTCAGGGCTGAGTTCGCGGTCGCGCAGCCAGTGCCGGACCTGTTCGGCCGAGAGGGCGGCGAGGAGGACGTCGGCGGCGATCTCCGGGTCGGTGGCGCCGCCGGTTTCGAGCAGGTGGCGGCAGTGGCTGCGCCAGAGGGTGTGGGCGCCGGTGCGGAAGCGGGCGCCGGTCGTGGCGGTCTCGGACAGCAGGACGAGGTCGAGTTGCCGGTCCAGGAGTTCGAGGTAGGCCTCGATGAACGCGGCGAGCCGGTCGGCGGGTGCGGCGTCGGGGCCCAGTGGGGGTGGGCCGGTGAGGATCCGTTGCTGTAGTTCGGTTTCCCGTTCGTCGAGCAGGGCCATGGCGAGTCCGCCTTTGTCGCCGAAGCGGCGGTAGAGCGTGCCTTTGCCGACTCCGGCGGCGGCCGCGACGTCGTCCATGGTGACGGCGTCGACGCCGCGTTCGGCGAAGAGGGTTTCGGCGGCGGTGAGGGCCCGGATCCGGTTGCGCGCGGCGTCGGCGCGTTCGCGTACGGGCGCGCCGAGCACCGGGAGTTCGGTCGGCGTTGACGAAGCGGACTCTGGTCCGCTAACGTTCGAAGACATAAGCGGACTCTAGTCCGAATTCTGGTCCGGCGGAAGCCGACACCCTCCCGAGGAGCATCGTCATGCCTGATCTGCTGCACATTTCCGCGTCCCCACGTGGGGAAGAGTCCCAGTCGCTGCGTCTGGCAGCTACTTTCCTGGACACCTACCGCGAGGTCCATCCCGGCGCCGAGATCGACGAGTGGGACCTCTGGGACGGTTCGCTGCCCGAGTTCGGGCCGGCTGCGGCGGGCGCCAAGATGACGGTGTTCGGTGGCGGCACGCCGCAGGGTGAGCAGGCCGTGGCGTGGCAGGCGGCCCGTGAAGCGTTCGCCCGGTTCGACGCCGCCGACCGGATCCTGTTCAGCGTGCCGATGTGGAACTCGGGTGTGCCGTACGTGCTCAAGCAGTTCGTGGACGTCGTGTCCCAGCCCGGCTGGGTGTTCGGGGTCGACGCCGTGACCGGGTACGAGCACCTGCTGGCCGGGCGGGGCAAGCGCGCCGCGGTCGTCTACACGAGCGCGGTCTGGGGGCCGGGGCTCGGGCGGGAGTTCGGGGACGACTTCCAGGCGCCGTTCTTCACCGGCTGGCTCAACTGGACGGGCATCGACGACGTCACGGAGATCCGGTTCCACCCCACGCTGACCGGTGACGCGGCGGAGCCGGCCCGGGTCGCGCACGAGGCCGCCCGGGACGCGGCGAAGACGTTCTAGCCGGCTTCGGTCAGGTCGGTGGTGGCGGCGAGTTCGACGGCGACGTCGGTGATGGTGCGCCGGGCCGGGTTGTCGTTGCCGGGCAACCAGACCAGCTCGGTCCGGGCGATGTCGCCGTCCAGGGGCACGAAGGCCACGCCGGTGCGCCGGAGGCTGTGGGACGAGCGGGTGAGCCGGGTGACGCCGACCCCGGCGGCGACGAGGCCGAGCAGGCCCTGCACGGTCGCGGCGCGTTGCACGACGCGCGGGGTGTAGCCGGCGGTGGCGAAGTCGTCGTCGTAGCTGCGGTGCCAGGGTTCCCAGCTGCTGCGGGGGGTCAGCACCCACGGCTCGTCCGCGAGATCGGCGAGGGTCAGGGTCGTGCGGTCCGCCAGGGGATGGTCTTCGGGGAGGACCGCGCACACCTCTTCGGTCATCAGAGTTCGTGACGCGAGGCCGTCGACCAGGGGTGGCCGGGTGAAGGCCAGGTCGAAGCGGTGCTCGCGCAGGCCGTCGACGAGGTCGGCGATCGAGGCCTCGGCGGTGTGGACTTCGAGGCCGGGGAACCGTTCGCGGGCGGCGCGGACCACGGGTGGCAGCAGGTAGTTCGCCGTGGTGGTGAGGAACGCGAGCCGGACGCGGCCGATCTCCCCGCGCACCGCCCGGCCCAGCGTCGCGACGGCGTCGTCGGCGCGGGCCAGTACCGCGCGGGCTTCGGGGAGGAAGAGTGCGCCGACGGCGGTGAGCCGGGTGCCGCGGGCGTCGCGGTCGAACAACCGCGCGCCGAGGGTCCGTTCGAGCACCGTGATCTGCTGGGAGAGGGACTGCTGGGCGATGTGGAGGCCGGCGGCGGCGCGGGTGAAGCTGGTTTCGTCGGCGACGGCGACGAAGTAGCGCAGCTGCCGCAGCTCGGGGGTCACAGGCTCTGACTGTAGCTGTGGCAGTGGATCGGTGTTGGCGGTGTGTGCGTGATCGTCCCGAGGATGGAGGGAGGAAACGCACTGGGAGGAACACGCAGATGACGAACACCGACGGCCGCGTCTGGCTGATCACCGGCTGCTCTTCCGGCTTCGGCCGGGAGGTGGCGCTGGCCGCCCTCGCCGCCGGCGACCGGGTACTGGCCACGGCCCGGCGGCCGGAAACCTTGGCGGACCTGGAAGAAGCGGGCGGGGACCGGGTCCGGACGGCGGCCTTGGACGTCACCGACGCCGGTCAGGTCGACGCCGCGGTGAAGCTCGCGCTCGAGACGTTCGGGCGGATCGACGTCGTGGTCAACAACGCGGGCAACGGCTCGGTCGGCGCGGTCGAGGAACTCACGATGGCCGAGCTGCGGGCGCTGATGGAGGTGATGTTCTTCGGCGCGGTCGAGGTGACCAAGGCGGTGGTGCCGCACCTGCGTGCGCAGGGCAGCGGCACGATCGTGCAGATCAGCTCGATGGGCGGGCAGCTGTCGATGCCCGGTTTCGGGGCGTACTGCGCGGCGAAGTTCGCGCTGGAGGGGCTGTCGGAGGCGCTGGCGGCGGAGGTGGCGCCGTTCGGGGTGCGGGTGCTGATCGTCGAGCCCGGTGCGTTCCGCACCGAGTTCGGCGGTGGCCGGATGCACCGCTCGCGCACGATCGACGCCTACGCGGTGTCGACGTCGGGTACCCGCGACGCCGTCGAGGCCATGGACGGCTCGCAGCCGGGCGACCCGGCGAAGGCGGCCGCGGCGATCGTCCGGGCCGTGACCAGCGACGACGCCCCGCTGCGGCTGGCACTCGGCACGGACGCCGTCGAAGCGATCCGAGGCCACCACGAGTCCCTGGCTGCGGACCTGGCCGCCTGGGAGGACGTCAGCCGTTCGACCGCCCTGGCGTAAGCCGTGAATGTCGCATTGAGGGACTCTGAGTCCCTCAATGCGACATTCACGGACTTCAGTCGAGCAGGGCGGTCAGGACGCCGTCGAGGAGGCGGACGCGGCGGTCGGCGATGCGGTGGACCTCGTGGTCGTGGGTGGCGACGATGACGGCCGCCCCTTCCGTCGCGCAGCGGCGCAGCAGCTTCAGGACGCGGGGAGTGCTGCCGGCGTCGAGGTGCGCGGTCGGCTCGTCGGTG
>NZ_JBICSQ010000047.1:0-65874 GCF_043197175.1 Amycolatopsis sp. NPDC049252 | reverse complement strand
CTTCATCGTTCGACTTGCATGTGTTAAGCACGCCGCCAGCGTTCGTCCTGAGCCAGGATCAAACTCTCCAACAATGAACAGTTTAATCGAGGCAAATTAATGCTCTCAAAGGAACCTCATACGAGGTTTCAATACATAAGCTCTACTGGCTTAGTTCACTAGCACACTGTTGAGTTCTCAAGCAACACACTCTGGAATCACCCGCCTTATCGGCGGGCTCAACCTCGGCGATTGTTTCAAGCCTTTGTTGTTCCGAGGCTATCACCTCGGTTCAGGACCACCCACTCTACCACCTTCGTGGGAGCTTGGTTCGTGGCCCCGGCGGCCGCCCGGTTTCCCTGGCGACTTGGAGAACTTTACATGCCCCGGAACGGCCTCGCACAGGGGGGTCCCCTTTTCCCGCGCCGAGCCGCTGACCTGCGTCGATCTACCGCTGGGGCTCCCCGTGGGTCGCGACGACGGTCAGCGCCACCAGGGCGGCCGCGAGCACGGCGGTGACGTGGATCGGCGCCGGCATGAACGACGCCGCGACGACGAGCACCGCCGTCACCGGGAAGCCGATGGCGATCGGGCGGCATTCGTTGGTCGGGCCGATGTGCAGCAGCCAGACGCTCAGCAGGAAGATCGCGACCGGGACCGTCGTGGCCATCGCCGCGGCGATCGGGCCGACGTCGTGCAGTGTGTGGGTGTCGTACCCGACCGCCACCTCGAGCCCGGCCCCGACCGCCGCGGCCGACGCGAAGATCAGGTAGTGGCCGTACCCCCAGCTCATCGTCGTGAACAGGGTCGGACGGCGGGTCAGCCGCGCGTGGCCCGGCTGGTCGAAGTACAGCCACCACATCGCGAACACCAGCACGAGGGCCGCCGCGGCGAGCGAGATCAGCGTGCCGATGTGCCCCGGCTCGGCGGTGCCCTCCTTGATGGCGTTCGTCGCGCTGAGGATCACCTCGCCGAGCACGATCAGGGTGAACAGGCCGTACCGCTCGGCGATGTGGTGCGGGTGCCACGTGGTGCCGGAGCGGTGCTCCGCCCACAACGGGACGGCGAGCTCGAGCACGAGGAGCACGAAGAAGGCGACGACGGCCGGCGTGCCCGACAGCCACAGCCGGGCGATCCACAGCGCCTGGACGACCGTGATCCCGGTGGCGTACCGCAGCGCGGCCGGCCGGCACTCCGGCTCCGACCGGGCGGCGCGCAGCCACTGGACCACCATCGCCAGCCGCATCAGCACGTAGCCGGCGACCATCACCCGGAAGTCGCCCTCGAACGCGGTCTCCACCCCGGCCGCGACGGTCAGGCCACCGGCGATCTGCACCAGCGTCGCCAGGCGGTACGGGACGTCGTCGGTGTCGAACGCCGACGCGAACCAGCTGAAGTTCAGCCAGCCCCACCAGATCGCGAAGAAGACCAGGCCGAAGGAGAACACGCCGTGGCCGATGTGGCCCTCGGCGAGCGCGTGGTGCAGTTCCGCGGCCGCCTGGCCGACGGCGACCACGAAACACAGGTCGAACAACAGCTCCAGCGGCGTCGCGACGCGGTGGTTCTCACTCCGGTCGCGGGCCCGCATCGGCCGGTACCACACGCGGATCCGGCTCCCCGGCCGCGACGGCTGCAACGGCTGCTCGGTCATCGGGACTCCCCGCGTCTGCCTCGGACGGACCCGACCATCCCAGCATGATCAGCAGCGGAGACGCGAGCACGACACGGGCGAAAAGGACGAGCGGGCCCGGTTCCCCCTCACCCGGGCCCGCCCGCCGCCGTCACGCGCGCTTGCCGGCCGGCCGATGGGCAGCCCTTCCGCGAAGTGCCGGACGGTCCCCCGCGGACGCCGACACTCACTGGACGGAAGGTGACCGAGTGTGCCCATTCCCTCGTACTCCGGACGCTTCGGTCGCTCAAGCCGGTCACCCCATCCCCGGGTGGCCGACCGATTGCCACTGTCGGTAGCCGAAGCCGCGCAGTGAAGGCTCCATAAGATCTACCCGGTCGCTCTGCGTAGCACCAGAGCCTTCCCGTTCGCGTCACTCGTTTGGAGCATCGCGAATCTGCGGAAAGTAGTGTCTCAGCCCCGCTGGACGTCCGCGGCGGACGTCTCGGCCGTCCGGGTGTCCCGCTCGTGCTCGGAAAGTTGCGCACGGTGGCGGCGGGCGCGTAGTTCGGCCACCGCGAGGACCAGCGCGCCACACGTCAGGAAGGCCGCGCAGCAGAGCGCGACGGTGAGCGCCAGCTGCTGGTCTCGCGACGAAACGAGGACCGTGCCGAACACCGACGCCAGCACGGCCGTGCCGATCGCCGTGCCGATCCGCTGCCCGGTCTGCAGCGCGCCACCCGCGACGCCGGCCATCCGGACCGGCACGCACTCCAGGGTCAGCGTCGTGTTCGGCGAGATCACCATGCCGCCGCCGATCCCCGCCACCACCAGCGGGACCACGAACGCCCACCCCGCGGCCGACGCCGGCACCAGCTGGGCGAGCAGCGCGACGGCCAGCAAGCCGACGGCGACCAGCGACAACCCGGTGACGGTGAGGCGGCGGCCGAAGCGCGGCACCAGACGCCCGGCGACGGCCGCGGCCACCGCCGAGCCGAGCGCGAACGGCGTCACCGACAGCCCGGACTGCAAGGGCGTGTAGCCGAGCCCCTGCTGGAAGAACATCGCGAAGACCAGCCAGATCCCGGCGAACCCGCAGAAGTAGAGCGCGCCCACCGCGGCTCCCGTGGCGTACCCCGGGGTGCCGGTGAACAGCCGGGTGTCCAGCAGCGGCGACCGGCCGTGGCGCACCAGCCGGTGCTCCCACCGGACGAACACGGCCCCGAAGACGACCGCGATCGGGAACAGCCACCACATCCGCGCGATGCCGCCCTGGTCGGCGTCGACCACCGGGAGCAGCACGCCGAGCACCGCCACCGCGAGCAGCAGGATCCCGACGAAGTCGATCTCGGTCCGCAGCCGGATCTCCCGTTTCCCGCTGCGCGGCAGCAGCCGCAGCGCCAGGACGAACGCGAGCACGCCGATCGGCACGTTGACGTAGAACACCCAGCGCCAGCCGTCCGGATCGCCGAAGACGGCGAGGATCACGCCGCCGAGGATCGGCCCCACCGCCGTCGAGATGCCGACGACGGCCCCGAACATGCCGAACGCCCGCCCGCGCTCGGGCCCGCGGAACAGGTCCTGGATCAGGCCGGTGTTCTGCGGGGTGAGCATGCCGGCCGCCACCCCCTGGGCGAGCCGGGCGACGACCAGCGTCGTTTCGTTGGGCGCCGCGCCGGCCAGCGCACTGGTGACGACGAACGCGGCGAGGGCACCGAGGAACATCTTCCGGCGGCCGAACGCGTCGCCGAGGCGGCCGCCGGTCACCAGGACCAGGCCGAACGCGAGCGCGTACCCCGAGACGACCCAGCGGATCCCGCCGCTGCCCGCGCCGAGGTCGCGCTGGATCGACGGCAGCGCGACGTTGACGATGCTGACGTCGAGCAGGCCCATGAACCCGGCCGTCAGGGAGACGGCGAGCGCTTTCCAGCGGCGGGGGTCTGGCTCGTACGAAGTCATCCCGTCCAGCAAACACGAAGGGCCGGGTCCGCGCGCGTTGTGCACGCCGACCCGGCCCGTTCGCCGAAAGCCGCTACGTCGAAGCGGTGATCCCGCGGATGCCCTTCAGCTCGCCGATCAGCATCGAACTGACCTTCACCGGGTAGTCGTGCAGGGCGAACACCGTCTGGCTCCGGCCCACCAGCTTGAGGTGGACCATCGTTTCGCCCTTGTGCGCGAGCAGCGTGGACCGCAGCTCGCTGACCACCGACTGGTCGATCTTCTCGGCCGCGGCCAGCAGGACCAGCGGCGGCTCGTCGTCACCGTTGCCGGTGCCGACCTCGGACAGGTCCAGTGTCGCCAGGCCGCCGCCGAAGATGGACATCTTGTCTTCGCGCCAGTTCACCCGGCCCTTGACCAGCACCGCGTTGTCCTCGATCAGCTCGCCCGCGAACAGCGCGTACGACTTCGGGAAGAACAGCACCTCGAGCGAGGCGTCCATGTCCTCGACCGTGCAGATCGCCCAGGGCTCGCCCTTCTTGTTGACCCGCCGCTCGAGCGACGTGATCAGCCCGGAGATGACGAGCTCGCCCTCCTTGGGCGGGTCGGCGAGGATGCCGGCGATCGGTTTCGGGGCGTGCTTGCGCAGGATCCGCTCGGCGCCGTCCAGCGGGTGGGCCGAGACGTACAGGCCGAGCATCTCGCGTTCGTAGGCGAGCAGCTGCTTGCGCGGGTACTCCTCTTCCCCGAACTTGAGGTGCGCGAGCGGCGATGAAGACGGCGCTGCCTCCTCCCCGTCTTCCCCGCCGAAGCCGAACAGGTCGAACTGACCCATCGCCTCCTGGCGCTTGAGCGGGACGACGGCTTCGACCGCGTCTTCGTGGACCTGGATCATCGAAAGCCGCGTGTGCCCGAGCGAGTCGAACCCGCCCGCCTTGATCAGCGACTCGATGACCCGCTTGTTGCAGGCCACGAGCTCGGACTTGTCGAGGAAGTCGGTGAAGGAGGAGTACTTGCCCTTCTCCGCGCGGGTCTTGATGATCGACTCGACGACGTTCGCGCCGACGTTGCGGACCGCGCCCATGCCGAAGCGGATGTCCTCCCCGACGGCCGCGAACCGCAGGGCGGATTCGTTGACGTCCGGCGGGAGCACCTTGATGCCGAGGCGGCGGCACTCGGACAGGTAGACCGCCGACTTGTCCTTGTTGTCACCGACCGAGGTGAGCAGCGCGGCCATGTACTCCGGCGTGAAGTTCGCCTTGAGGTACGCGGTCCAGTAGGAGACCAGGCCGTACGCGGCCGCGTGGCTCTTGTTGAACGCGTACCCGGCGAACGGGAGGATCGTGTCCCAGAGCGCCTTGACGGCCTCGGCGGAAAAGCCGCCCGGCACCAGGTCACTGGCTTTCATCCCGGCTTCGAAGCCCTCGTACTCGAGGTCGAGGACTTCCTTCTTCTTCTTGCCCATCGCGCGGCGGAGCACGTCCGCGCGCCCCATCGTGTACCCGGCCACCTTCTGGCCGATGTGCATGATCTGCTCTTGGTAGACGATCAGGCCGTAGGTGTCGGCCAGGATCTCCCGCAGCGGCTCGTCGAGCTCCGGGTGGATCGGCTTGACCTTCTGCCGGTTGTTCTTCCGGTCGGCGTAGTCGTTGTGCGCGTTCATGCCCATCGGGCCGGGGCGGTAGAGCGCGCCGACCGCGACGATGTCGTCGAACACCGTGGGCTCCATGCGGCGCAGCAGGTCACGCATGGGCCCGCCGTCCAGCTGGAACACGCCGAGCGTGTCGCCGCGGGCGAGCAGCTTGTAGGTCTCCGGGTCCTCGACGCCCAGGGTGTCGAGGTCGATGTCGATCCCGCGGTTGGTCTTGATGTTGTCGATCGCGTCACCGATGACCGTCAGGTTCCGCAGGCCCAGGAAGTCCATCTTCAGCAGGCCGATGGCCTCGCACGACGGGTAGTCCCAGCCGGTGATGATCGAGCCGTCGTCACGCTGCCAGAGCGGGATCGCGTCGGTCAGCGGGTCGCACGACATGATGACCGCGCAGGCGTGCACACCCGCGTTGCGGATCAGGCCCTCGAGACCGCGGGCGGTCTCGAAGATCGTCTTGCACTCTTCGTCGGTCTCGACCAAGGCGCGGACCTCGGCGGCCTCGCCGTAGCGCTCGTGCTTGGCGTCGACGATGCCCGAGAGCGGGATGTCCTTCGCCATGATCGGCGGCGGCAGCGCCTTGGAGATCTTGTCGGCGATCGCGTAACCGGGCTGGCCGAAGTGGACCCGCGCGGAGTCCTTGATCGCCGCCTTGGTCTTGATCGTGCCGAAGGTGATGACCTGGGCGACCTTGTCCGAGCCGTACTTGTCGGTCGCGTACCGGATCATCTCGCCGCGACGGCGGTCGTCGAAGTCGATGTCGATGTCGGGCATCGAGACGCGCTCGGGGTTCAAGAACCGCTCGAACAGCAGCTTCTGCGGGATCGGGTCCAGGTTGGTGATACCGAGCACGTACGCGACCAGCGAGCCGGCGGCGGAACCACGGCCGGGGCCGACGCGGATGCCGACGCGGCGGGCGTAGCTGATGAGGTCGGCGACGATCAGGAAGTAGGCCGGGAAGCCCTTCCCGATGATGACGTCGAGCTCCTTCTCGATCCGCTCGTCGTAGCCCTCGGGCGGGCCCTCCGGGAAGCGCCACTTCAGGCCCTTCGCGACCTCTTCGCGCAGCCAGCTGCCCTGGTCGTAGCCCTCCGGCACCTCGAAGAACGGCAGCCGGTCCTTGTGCGCGTAGACGTCTTCGTAGGACTCGACGCGCTCGGCGATCAGCAACGTGTTGTCCGAGGCGCCGGGTACTTCCTTGTCCCAGTACTCGCGCATGTCGGCGGCGGACTTGAGGTAGTAGCCGTCACCGTCGAACTTGAACCGGGTCGGGTCGTTGAGGGTCTTGCCGGCCTGCACGCACAGCAGCGCCGAGTGGGTGTCGGCCTGGTCCTTGGTGACGTAGTGCGAGTCGTTCGTCGCGATCGGCTTGAGGTCGAGCAGCCGGCCGACCTCCAGCAGGCCCTCGCGGACCGACCGCTCGATCGGCAGGCCGTGGTCCATCAGCTCGAGGAAGAAGTTGTCGGCGCCGAAGATGTCCTTGTAGTCGGACGCGGCCTGGATCGCCGCTTCCTTCTGGCCCAGCCGCAGCCGGGTCTGCACCTCGCCGGACGGGCAGCCGGTGGTCGCGATGATCCCGGCGTGGTTCTCCGCGATGAGCTCGCGGTCCATCCGGGGCTTGCGGTAGTAGCCCTGCATGCTGGCCAGCGAGGACAGCTTGAACAGGTTCCGCAGGCCGGTGGCGTTCTGCGCGAGCATCGTCATGTGGGTGTAGGCACCGGCGCCCGAGACGTCGCCGCCCTCACCCAGCTCGTCGGAGCCGCGCTGGTTCGACTGGCCCCAGAAGACCGGCTTCTTGTGGAAGCGCGACTCCGGCGCGACGTAGGCCTCGATCCCGATGATCGGCTTGAGGCCGTGTTTCTTCGCCTGCTGGTAGAACTCGTCGCCGCCGTACATGTTGCCGTGGTCGGTCATGCCGACCGCGGGCATGCCGAGGCGCGCCGCTTCCGCGAAGAGGGGAGCGATCTTCGCCGCACCGTCGAGCATCGAGTACTCGGTGTGGACGTGCAGGTGGACGAAGGAATCGTTCGACACCAGCGAAAACCTCCCCTGTGTTGATCGGGCGGGCGCGCCCGGGTCCCCCAGCCTATCCCGCACTCGCCGGGCTCGATTGTGCGCCTCGGGAGGGCGCTCCGGGCGGTACGACGCGCCACCGTTTCGGGCGGTGGTGATCACGGCACGCGGTGCTGCCGGGCGGGGCCGGTGCCGCCGGTGAAGTGAGCCGGTGAAGTGAGCCACAGCGGCCTGGGCTCGCGTTGACACCGCCACCCGCGGCACCGAGCATCAGCCGGATGAACCTGTCCGACAGCCAGACAGCCGGACAAGGCGGTCCCCGGCGGGTGAGCGCCATGGAGGCGGTGCTGGCCCACCTGCGGCGGCTGATCGAAGACGGTGAGTACGCCGTGGGGGTCAAGCTGCCCTCCGAAGCCGCCCTGAGCAGGGAGTTCGAGGTCAGCCGGTCGGTCGTCCGGGAGGCCCTGCGCGGGCTGCAGGCCCTCGGCATGACCGAGTCCAAGACGGGCAAGGGCACCTTCGTCACCGCCACCGGGCCCGCCGAGCACCCGACGTTCGGGCCCTACTCCGCCCGGGACCTGATCGAGGTGCGCCGGCACGTCGAGATCCCGGTCGCCGGCTACGCGGCCCTGCGCCGGAGCCAGGACGACCTCGACCTGCTCGCCCACCTCGTGGACCGGATGGACGCCGAGACCGACAACACCGCCTGGGTCGCGCTCGACTCGCTGTTCCACATCACCATCGCCCAGTCCTCGGGCAACCCCGTGTTCGGGAAGGTGATCGAGGAGATCCGCGACGCGCTGGCCCGCCAGTCCGCCTTCCTCAACCAGCTCGGCGGACGGCGGCGGCGCTCGAACGTCGAGCACCGGGCGATCGTCACGGCGATCACCGACGGCTCCGAGAGCGCCGCCGTCGCGGCCATGACCGCCCACCTGCAGCACGTCGAAGACACGCTCACCAGCATCGTGAACGGGGACCAGTGACCGAACAGACCCTCACCCCGGAAGCGACCGCCGACGCCGGCGACGCCGGGTACAACAAGGCCCTCAAGCCGCGGCACGTGAACATGATCGCGATCGGCGGGGCCATCGGCACCGGCCTGTTCCTCGGTGCCGGCGGGCGGCTCGCCCAGGCCGGGCCGGCCCTGGCGATCGTCTACGCCGTCTGCGGGCTCTTCGCGTTCTTCGTGGTCCGCGCGCTCGGCGAGCTCATCCTGTACCGGCCTTCGAGCGGCGCGTTCGTCTCCTACGCGCGGGAGTTCATGGGCGAGAAGGGCGCGTACGTCGCGGGCTGGATGCACTTCCTGAACTGGTCGACCACCGGCATCGCCGACATCACGGCCATCGCGCTCTACGCGCACTTCTGGTCGTTCTTCACGCCTATCCCGCAGTGGGTGCTCGCGCTGATCGCGCTCGCCGTCGTGCTGACGCTGAACCTGGTCTCGGTGAAGCTGTTCGGCGAGATGGAGTTCTGGTTCGCCATCGTCAAGGTCGCCGCGCTCGTGCTGTTCATGGTGATCGGGATCGTGCTGCTGGCCACGCGGACGCCGATCGACGGCGTCGCGGGCGGGCCGCAGCTGATCACCGGGCACGGCGGGATCTTCCCGGCCGGGCTGCTGCCGATGGTCATGATCGTGCAGGGCGTGGTGTTCGCCTACGCCTCGGTCGAGCTGGTCGGGGTCGCCGCGGGCGAGACCGAGAACCCGGAGAAGATCATGCCGAAGGCGATCAACTCCATCATGTGGCGCATCGCCGTGTTCTACGTCGGCTCGGTCGTGCTGCTGGCGATGCTCCTGCCGTGGAGCTCCTACACGAAGGACCAGAGCCCGTTCGTCACCGTGCTGTCGCACCTGGGCGTGCCGGCCGCGGACAGCGTGATGAACCTGGTCGTGCTCACCGCGGCGCTGTCGAGCCTCAACTCGGGGCTGTACTCGACCGGCCGGATCCTGCGGTCGATGGCCACGGCGGGCTCAGCGCCGAAGTTCACCGGCGTGATGAACCGCAACCAGGTGCCCTACGGCGGGATCCTGTTGACGGCGTCGGTCTGCGTGCTCGGGGTCGGGCTGAACTACCTGGTGCCGAAGGATGCCTTCGACATCGTGCTGAACTTCGCCGCGATCGGCATCCTCGCCACCTGGGCCATCATCGTGCTCTGCCACCTGCTGTTCGTCCGCAAGACGAAGCGGGACGGGCTCGAGCGGCCCTCGTTCCGGCTGCCGTTCTCGCCGTACACCGAGATCGCGACGCTGGTGTTCCTCGCGGCCGTCGTGGTGCTGATGGGCTTCGACGAGACCGGCCGGATCACGCTCATGGCGCTGCCGGTGATCGCCGCCGCGCTGGTCGCCGGCTGGTTCGCCGTGCGGAAGCGGATCGACATGCGCGCGTTCGACAAGGCGGGGCTGTGAACCACGAACTCCTGGTCGAGCTGGTGCGCGACGGCATGGTCGAGGGCGGGCACCACGGCTCGGTGATCGTGCTCGCCCCGGACGGGACGACGCTGTTCGGCGCGGGTGCTCCGGACGCCCCGATGTACCCGCGGTCGACGGCGAAACCCCTGCAGGCCACGGCGATGGCGCGCCTCGGGCTGCGGCTGCCGCCCGCCGGGTTCGCCATCGCGGCGGCCAGCCACTCCGGCGAGCCGATGCACCTCGACGCGGCGTCGGCGGTGCTCGGCGAGCGGTCCCCCGACGCGCTGGGCAACCCGGCCGACTTCCCGTACGACCCGGTCGAACGCGACCACTGGGTCGCGGCCGGGCGGGCCCCGAGCCGGCTCGCGCACAACTGCTCCGGCAAGCACGCGGCGATGCTGGCGGCCTGCGAGCTGAACGGCTGGGCCGCCGACGGCTACCTCGACCCGGCCCACCCGCTGCAGCGCGCGATCGCCGCCACCGTCGAGGACCTGACCGGCCGCGCGATCGAGCGGGTCGCCGTCGACGGCTGCGGCGCGCCGCTGTTCGCCACCACGCTGCGCGGCCTCGCCACCGCCGTGTCGAAGATCGCCACGGCCGCGCCGGAAACACCCGAAGGCCTGGTCGCCGACGGGATCCGGCGGCACCCCGAGCTGGTCGGCGGCCGCCGCCGCGACGTCACCGCCGTCATGCGCGCGGTGCCGGGACTGATCGCGAAGGACGGCTTCGAGGCCGTCCAGGTCGCCGCCCTGCCCGACGGCACGGCGCTCGCGGCCAAGATCGCCGACGGCGGCGACCGGGCGCGGCAGCCGGTGCTCGCCGCGGCGCTGAAGCTGTGCGGGGTGACGGTGCCGTCCGGGCCGGAAAACCTGCGGGTCACCGGGAAACTGGGCGAGGCGCTCAGCGTGGGCAGCCGCTGACGTTCGCGCTCCGGTTGCCACGGGCGCGACCTGGGGTACCGTCGAATCCGGAAGGTGTGACTCCGCTTCGGAAGGCAGGCGCCCGTGCTGGACCGATTTGTCGACAGGATGCTCGGCCTCCCCCGCGCCGAAGGGCCGAAGCCGGTCATCACGCGCGACCTGCCGGTGCCGATGCCCGACGGCGTCACGCTGCTCGCGGACCGGTACGCCCCGGCCGGCGACACGCCGGCGCCGGTGGTGCTGATCCGCACGCCGTACGGGCGCAAGGGCCTGCTCTCGAAGCTCTTCGGGGACACGTTCGCCCGGCACGGCCTGCAGACGGTCATCCAGAGCACCCGCGGCTCGTTCGGCTCCGGCGGCGAGTTCCGGCCGTTCCACCTCGAGCGCGAGGACGGCATCGCCACCGCCGAGTGGCTGCGCGCGCAGCCGTGGTGCGACGGCAAGCTCGGCATGGCGGGTGCCAGCTACCTCGGGCACACGCAGTGGGCGATCGGGCCCTACCTCGACCCGCCCCTCGAAGCGATGTGCCTCGGCGTCACGGCGTCCGAGTTCATCTCGACGTTCTACCCGGGTGGCGTGCTCGCCGCGGACAACATGGTGTCGTGGTCGGCGATGATCGGCCGCCAGGAAGAACGCTTCGCCGCGCTGCCGAACCCGCTGCAGAAACGCAAGACCCGGAAGGCGATGTCGTTCCTGCCGCTGAGCCGCGCCGACGTCGCCGCGATCGGTAAGCCGGTGCAGTTCCTGCAGGACGTCACCGAGCACTTCGTGCCGGACGACACCTACTGGGCCATGTCCGACCACAGCGCCGACGTCGAGAAGCTCGACGTCCCGGTGTCGATGGTCACCGGCTGGTACGACCTGTTCGTCGGCTCGCAGCTGAAGGACTTCCGGCGGCTCGCCGAGGCGGGCAAGAAGCCGCGCCTCACGATCGGCCCGTGGGCCCACGGCGAACCGGCGAGCATGCGCCCGATGATCCAGGACCAGCTCGGGTTCCTGCGCGCCCACCTGCTCGGCGACCGCACGTACCTGCAGCGCGCCCCGGTGCGGGTCTTCCTGCAGGGCGCGGGCACCTGGCTGGACTTCGAGCAGTGGCCGCCACCGTCGACCGCGACGGCGGCACACCTGCGGCCGATCGGCGGGCTCGGCGAGGCCGTCGGCGACGAGGCGCGGCCGACGACGTTCACCTACGACCCGGCGGACCCGACCCCGGCGGTCGGCGGGCCGCTGCTGACCGGTGACTGGAAGCAGAAGGACAACCAGGAGGTCGAGGCCCGGCCGGACGTGCTGGTCTTCACCGGCGAGCCGCTGGCGTCGGACCTCGACGTCATCGGCGAAGTCGCCGCGACCGTGCACGTGCGCACCGAAATCGGGCACGCCGACGTCTACGTCCGGCTCTGCGACGTCGACGCGGGCGGCGTCTCCCGCAACGTCACCGACGGGATCCTGCGGCTGCGGCCGGGCTTCCCCCAGGCGGACACCGGCGGCGTGGTGACGGCGGAGGTCACGCTCGACCCGACGGCCTACCGCTTCCGCCGCGGCCACCGGCTGCGCGTCCAGGTCGCGGGCGGCGCGTTCCCCCGCTTCGCCCGCAACCACGGCACGGGCGAGCCGGTCACCGCGGCGGTCGACGGCAAGCCGAACCGCTTCGAGATCTTCCACGACGCGGCCCGGCCGTCCCGGATCACGCTGCCGGTCTTCACCGGCTAGGAGACAGCCGCTAGGAGACGAACGGGACCGCCCGGTGGTGGGTGGTCACCCGGCCGTCGTCGTGCAGGACGTGCAGCAGCAGCGACGGCGGCCGGTCGTACTCCAGCGGCCCGCCCTCGTCCCAGCCGCGGCCGGCGCCCGGCTCGACCGGCAGCAGGGACGTCGACACCACACCGGGCGCGATCCGCAGCGGCACGCCGGCGAACGTCGTCGACGCGCCGGTGTGGACGTGGCCGGCGAGCAGGGCCACCACGCGCGGGTGGCGGCCGAGCACCGCCGCCAGCCGCTCCTCCCCCGACTGCCGGATCCCGTCCACCAGCGGGACGCCGACCTCGACCGGCGGGTGGTGGAAGACGACGAACGCCGGGCCGTCACCGCCGGACAGGACGCCGTCCAGCCACTCCAGGGTCTCGTCGGCGAGGTAACCCGCGCCGCGGCCGGGGATCGTCGAGTCGCACAGCGCGAACAGCACGCCGCCGACCTCGCGGGCGAGGTCGATCGGGCCGTCGGACGCGGCCAGGTCGAGCAGGCCCTTCCGGAATTCCGCACGGACGTCGTGGTTTCCCGGGCAGACCAGCACCGGCGCCGGGTGCTTGAGCAGTTCGGCGGCGCGCGCGTACTCCGTCGCGGCGCCGTGGTCGGCGATGTCGCCGGTGACGACGACCGCGTCGACCGCGAGCTCGTCCAGGTACGCCATCACGGCCGCGACGCGCTCTTCCGCGCGCGGCCCGTCGTCGAGGTGCAGGTCACTCAGGTGCGCGATGATCATCTTTCGTCCTTCCCCAGGTACGCCAGTGCTTTCACCCAGTTGCGGACGAGCACCGCGGACGCGGCCGGCAGGTCGCCCTCGCGCAGCGCCGCGGCGATCCGGCGGTGCTCGCCGATGCTCTCCCCGGCGCGGCCCGCGCCGCCGAAGTAGCACGATTCGTACCGCTTGAGCAGCGGCTTGGTCTGCTCGATCAACCGCAGCAGGTGCGGGTTCGGGCAGCGGGACAGCAGCAGCGCGTGCCACCGGTCGTCCACTTCGGACAGCTCTTCGCCGCGCTCCAGCGCCGCGGCCATCTCGTCGGCGACGACGTCGAGCGCGTCGGGCAGCCCGGCCAGCTCCAGCGGCGACGTCCAGCGCAGCGCGAGCGCCTCGAGCTCGGCGACCAGCGGGTAGAGCCGGCGGGCCTCGTCCGGGTCGAACGGCGGCACGAGGAACCCGCGGCCCGGCTCGGCCATGAGCAGGCCGCGGCCGGCGAGCCCGATCAGGGCCTCCCGCAGCGGCGTCCGGCTGACGCCCAGCTCGCGGGCCAGGTGCACCTCGTTGACGCGGGCGCCGGCGGCGAGCCGCCCGTCGAGCACCCGGGTGGTGATCTCCTCGATGAGGTCACTGCGCAGCGGAGTCCGGCCCATGCGGGCAGTATTGCATGCAATCCGGTCGTACTGTATTCAGTTTGCATGACCTTTGACGGCTTCGATGTCGACCGCGCCCGCCGTGAGACCCCCGGCTGCAAGGAAGTGGTCCACTTCAACAACGCGGGATCCGCGCTGCCCCCGGCCGTCGTGACGGACACGGTGGTGGACTACCTGCGCCACGAAGCGCTGGTCGGCGGGTACGAGGCCGCCGCCGAAGCCCAGGACCGGCTGGCCGCGGTGTACGCGTCGGCGGCGAGGCTGGTCGGCGGCGAGGCCGACGACATCGCGATCACCGACAACGCGACGCGGTCCTGGCAGGCGATCTTCTACGCGCTGCCGTTCACCGCGGGCGACCGGATCCTGACCTCGCGCGCGGAGTACGCGAGCAACGCGATCGCGTACCTGCAGGTCGCCAAGCGCACCGGCGCGGTCGTCGAGGTGGTCGGCGACGACGAGTCCGGCCAGCTGGACGTCGAGGACCTCCGCCGCCGCGTCGACGCCGACGTCAAACTGATCGCCGTCAGCCACGTGCCCACCCAGGGCGGGCTGGTCAACCCGGCCGAGGAGATCGGCGCGGTCGCCGAGGCGGCCGGGATCCCGTTCCTGCTCGACGCGTGCCAGTCCGCCGGCCAGGTCGACCTCGACGTCCGGCGCCTGAAGTGCGACGCGCTGTCGGTGACCGGCCGCAAGTACCTGCGCGGCCCGCGCGGCACCGGTTTCCTCTACGCGCACCCGCGCCTGCGGGAGCGGCTGGAGCCCGCGATGCTCGACCTGCACTCGGCGGTCTGGACGTCGCCGGCCGAGTACGTCGTCGACCCGACCGCCAAGCGCTTCGAGGTGTGGGAACGGGACTTCGCCGCGGTGGTCGGCCTCGGCGCGGCGATCGACTACGCGCTCGGGTGGGGCATGCCGGCCATCGAAACCCGCGTCGCCTCGCTGGCGGACACTCTGCGCACCCGGCTGACCGGCATCGGCGCCCGCGTGCACGACGTCGGTGTGAAGAAGTGCGGCATCGTCACCTTCAGCGTCGAGGGCACCCCGGCCGCGGACGTCAAGGCACGGCTGGCCGAAGCGCGGATCAACGTGTCGGTGTCGTCGCGCACGTCGGCGCAGTTCGACTTCACCGCGCGCGACCTGCCGGACCTGGTCCGGTCGTCGGTGCACTACTACAACACCGAGGACGAGATCGACCTGCTGGTGAAGGCGGTCGAAAAGCTCTAGAAGGCGTTCACACCGGTCAGTTCGGCCGACACGGTCCACAGCCGCTCGGCCAGCGCCGGGTCGATCGCGTAGTCCTTGACGCCCGTGCGGCCCCCGTCGGCCGGAGCGGGCTCGGCGATGTCGCAGTCTTCGAGGTAGACGCCGCCGAGGCCGTCCAGCTGCGGGGACGTCGCCGCCCAGACCTGCGTCGCCGCGCCCTCCTCGGGCGTCTTCGCACCGGCCCCGGTGGCCTGCCCGTTCTCGTCGACCATGCCCGCGTCGACCAGCTCCTGGCGGTCCAGGTGGCGCACCAGGTCGGTCAGGATCCGGCCCGGGTGCAGGGCGAACGCGCGCACGCCACGCTCCTGCGCGAGCTTGTCGAGCTGGACCGCGAAGAGGACGTTCGCCGTCTTCGCCTGGCCGTAGGCGAGCCACTTGTCGTAACCCTGCTCGAAGTTCAGGTCGTCGAAGCGGACCGGGCCGAAGTGGTGGCCGCGCGAGGACACCGACACGACGCGCGCGCCCGGGTTGACCGCCGGCCACAGCCGGTTCACCAGCGCGAAGTGGCCGAGGTGGTTGGTCGCGAACTGCGCCTCCCAGCCCGGGCCGACCCGCGTCTCCGGCGCCGCCATGATCCCGGCGCTGCCGATGAAGACGTCGATGCCGCGGCCGGAGGCGACGAACCGCTCGGCGAACGCGCGGACGCTGCCGAGGTCACCGAGATCCAGCTCGTCGAGCTCGACGTTCTCGAAGCCCCGCAACGCTTCTTCCGCCGTCGCGCGGCGGCGAGCCGGGACGACGACGTGCGCGCCCGCCCGCGTCAGCGCCCGTGTCGTCTCGAGGCCGATGCCGGAGTAGCCGCCGGTGACGATGGCGAGCTTGCCGGTCAGGTCGATGCCGGCGAGGACCTCGGACGCCGTGCTGGTGGCGCCGAAGCCCGAGCCGATCTTGTGCTGTGCAGTGGTCATACCCCGACGTTAAGAGCTGGAGTGAACTCCAGCGCAAGCCGGAGTGACCCAGGGATCAGCCCTTGAGCAGCTGCCGCGCGATCACGAGCTTCTGGATCTCGCTGGTGCCCTCGTAGATCCGGAACAGCCGCGCGTCGCGGTAGATCCGCTCGACCGTGACGCCCCGGACGTAGCCCATCCCGCCGTGCACCTGCACCGCGCGGTCGGCGACCCGGCCGAGCATCTCGGTGCAGAACAGCTTCGCCGACGACGGCCCGAGCTTGCGGTCCTCGCCCGAGTCGTACTTCGCGGCGGCTTCGTGCACCATCGCGCGCCCGGCCGCCAGCTCGGCGTGCGACTCCGCCAGCAACGCCTGCACCAGCTGGAATTCCCCGATCGGGTGACCGCCTTGACGGGCCGTGCGCGCGTAGTCGACGGCTTCGGCCAGCGCGCGTTCCGCCATCCCCACGCACAGCGCCGCGATGTGCAGCCGGCCGCGGGCGAGCGAGGCCATCGCGATGCCGAAGCCCTTTCCCGCTTCGCCGACCAGCGCGTCCGCCGACACCTCGACGTCGTCGAAGACCACTTCCGACGTCCACGCGCCGGCCTGGCCCATCTTGGCGTCGTGCGGGCCGACGGTGACGCCGGGCGCGCCCGCCGGTACGAGCAGGGCGGAGATGCCGCGGCTGCCCGCGCTGTCCGGTTCGGTGCGCGCGAACACGACGAAGACCTCGGCGAGCGGGGCGTTGGTGATGAACCGCTTGGTGCCCGAAAGCCGGTAGCGGTCGCCGTCGCGGACCGCGCGGCTGGTCAGCCCGCTGGGGTCGGAGCCGGCTTCGGCCTCGGTGAGCGCGAACGACGCGATCGCCTGGCCGGCGGCGAGCCGCGGCAGCCAGCGGGTGCGCTGGTCCGGCGTCCCGTAGTGCACGATCGCCTGGCCCGCGATGCCGTTGTTGGTGCCGAACAGCGACCGGAACGCCGGCGTCGTCCAGCCGAGCTCGATCGCCAGCCGGACGTCTTCGGCCATGCCGAGTCCGAGACCGCCGTAGTCCTCCGGCAGGGCCCAGCCGAACAGGCCCAGCTCGGCGGCCTTCTCCCGGATCCCGGCGGGGATTTCGTCGGTTTCGTCGATCTCCGCTTCGCGCGGGACGACCTCCTTGCGCACGAACTCCCGCACCGCCCCGAGCACCTGGCCGAAAACGTCCGCGTCCATGCGTCGCACCGTACCCGGTAGCGTGCGGTGCGTGAGCACCTTCTACGACGTCGCCGAAGCGCACCCGGACCGGCTCGCGGTGCTCGCCCCGGACGGGCGGTCCGCGACCTTCGGCGAGCTGGCCGCGCGGGCGAACCGGCTGACCCACTCGTTGCACCGGCTCGGCCTGCGCGAGGGCGACGGCGTCGTCGCGATCGTCCACAACGGACTCCCCTACTTCGAGCTGCTGTTCGCCACGCTCCAGGCCGGGATGTACTTCACGCCGGTCAACTACCGGTCCTCGGCCGGGGAAATCGCCTACGTGGTGGAAAACAGCGGCGCGCGCGTCGTCGTCGCGGACGCCGACATCGCGCGGGCCTGTCCCCCGTTGGGTTCCGTGGCCCGCTTCTCGGTCGGCGCGGCGGACGGCTGGGCGGACTACGCGTCCTGGGGCGAGGACGAATCGTCCGCGGCTCCGGAGCGGCGGACGGCCGGGCAGACGATGCTCTACACGTCCGGCACCACCGGCCGTCCCAAGGGTGTCCGCCGCGCGCTCAGCGGGAAACCGCCGTCCCTGCACGAAATCCACCGCGACCTGCTCGCGATGATGGACGTCCACGAGGGGCCGGGCGTGCACCTCGTGGCCTGCCCGCTCTACCACGCCGCGCCCGGCTCGTTCTCCGTCAACGCGATGCACCTCGGGCACTCCGCGGTGCTGATGGACAGGTTCGACGCCGAGGAGACGCTGCGGCTGGTCGAACGCCACCGGGTGACCAGCACCCACCTCGTGCCGACCATGTTCCACCGGATGCTGCGGCTGCCCGAGGACGTCCGCGCGCGGTACGACCTGTCGAGCCTGACCAGCGTGATCCACGGCGCCGCGCCGTGCCCGCCCGAGGTCAAGGAGCGGATGATCGGCTGGCTCGGCCCGGTGGTGCACGAGTACTACGGCGCGTCGGAGGGCCTGATCTGCGGCGTCACGGCCTCGGACTGGCTGGAGGCGCCGGGCACCGTCGGCCGGACGCTGACCGGGGTGCGGCTGAAGGTCGTCGGCGAGGACGGCGCCGAACTGCCGGACGGCGAGCCGGGCACGCTCTACTTCAGCTCGGCGCACACCGCGCTCGACTACCTCGGCGATCCGGAGAAGACCGCGGCCGCCCGCTCCGGTGAGTTCCTGACGGTGGGCGACTTCGGCTACCGAGACGCCGAAGGCCGCGTCTTCCTGCTCGACCGCCGGACCGACCTGATCCTCTCCGGCGGGGTCAACATCTACCCGGCCGAGATCGAAGGGCGGCTGCTCTCCCACCCGGACGTCGCCGACGCGGCCGTGATCGGCGAGCCGGACGACGAGTGGGGTCAGCGCGTGCTCGCCGTCGTCCAGCCGGTGCCCGGCGTCGTCGGCGACGACGCCCTGGCGGCGCGGCTGGCCGAGCACTGCCGGGCCGCGCTGGCCGGGTTCAAGACGCCCAAGCGGTTCGACTTCACCGAGCAGCTGCCGCGGACCGAAGCGGGCAAGATGCAGCGCCGCACCCTACGGAAGGACTGACTCCCGATGCGCAAGCCGATCGCCGTCACCACCGCCGTTCTCGCCGCTCTCCTGGTGCTGCCCGCCACCGCGTCCGCCACGCCGGGCAGCGGGGTCACCGGCACGATCCTCACGCAGAAGACGATCGGCCACACCGACTACACGCTCCGGGAGATCACCATCCAGCCCGGCGGCTACACCGGCTGGCACTTCCACGACGGCACGCTCTACGCGTACGTGAAGGCCGGGACGCTGACGCACAACAAGGCCGATTGCTCCCTCGACGGCCTCTACCGCACCGGGCGCGCGTTCACCGAGCAGCCCGATCAGGTGCACATCGGCCGCAACCTCGGGACGACACCGCTGGTCCTCGAAGTCCTGTACGTGCTCCCGGCGGGCAGCCCGCTCTCGGAGGACGCGCCGAACCCGGGCTGCGACTTCTAGCTCGTGAACCAGCCCGCCGCGTCGAGGCGGTAGGCCGCCGGACCGACGACGGCGCGCAGGTCCGTCTCGAGCGCGGCCATGCGTTCGGCGCCGACCGCGCGTGCCCAGTCGGCGCGCAGGTCGTCGAAGATCTCCGCCGACTTCGTGAGGGCGTCGACGCCGTGCGCGGTGAGCCGCACGATCTTGCGGCGCGCGTCGGCGGGGTCGTCGGCGCGCTCGGCGTACCCGAGCGCCTCGAGCCGGTCGACGGTCTTGCCGGCCGCCTGCTTGGAGACGCCGAGCCGGCGGCCGACCTCGGACGCCGTCGCGCCCTGGACGCCGATGGCCTGCATGGCGAACCCGTACGACGGGCGGACGTCCGGGTGCCCGCGGCGCGCGAGCTCGGCGTGCAGGCGGTCGATGAGCGTGCGGAACCCGCCGAAGAGCAGGAACGGCAGCTCGTAGCCGGGCGCGTCGGTCATGACCCCTTGCCAAATTCGACAACCAGGTTTACGGTTTCGACAACCACATTGTCGATGCTACGTCTGGAGACGTCTTGCTCCCCGATTTGTTCCCCGATCACACCCCGGAGTCTGCCCCGCCCGCCGCCCGCCCGGCGATGGCGGCCACCGCGAAGAAGTTCGGCGGCCACGTTCCCTCCGCCGTAGCCCGCCTGGCGACGTCACCGGAACTGCTGAACGGCTTCCTGAAGCTGAACGCGATCTTCGAGTCGGCGACCCTGCCGGCACTGGACCGCGAAGTCCTGGTCATGACGGTCGCCGCGCGCAACGGCTGCCACCTCTGCGTCGCGATGCACACGGCGTCCCTCCAGCGCCTGTCCGCCGCACCGGAACTGGTGGCGGCGCTGCGCGCGGAGTCGGCGTTGCCCTCGCCGCACCTGGAGGCGTTGCGCGGGTTCGTGCACGCGGTCATGGACACGACCGGCGAGGTCCCGCCCGAAGCGCTGGAGGCGTTCACGGGCGCGGGTTACACGCCGCGGAACGCGCTGGAAGTGGTGCTGGGCATCGGCACCTACACGCTGTCGACGTTCGCGAACCGCCTGACCGGAGCACCGCTGGACGAGATCTTCGCGGACCACGCCTGGCCCGCGGCCTGACACCGTGGAGGCCGCCGCGTGGCGGCCTCCACGGCTCATCGGGTCAGGACGTCAGGACTTGGTCAGGGTGACGACGGAGGTGTCGTCGACCGAGACGTTGGTGTTGTAGACCGGGTCGAGCGCGGTCGCCTGGGTGACGACCTCGGCCTTCCCCTTCTGGAACGGCGTGGTGCCGGCGGGCACCACGACCGCCGTCCACGGCACCGGGGCGCCCGGCTTGCAGGCGACCTGGACCGAGTAGGTGCCGCGGATGATGATGTTGCGCTTGACCTGCGTCGCCGCGCCGCTCACCGTCACCTGCGCGGGAGCGGTGCAAGCCACCGTGCCGTGCAGGTGGGCGTTCCCGTTCAGCGTGCTGGCGGTGCCGTCGGTGGCCACCTTCAGCCCGATCGAAAGCTCCGGCGGCGCCGGCGGGTTGACGATGTGCACCTCCCCGCGGGCGGCGGCGGTGCCGCCTTCGCAGTGCTGCTCGTAAGTCGCGTCGAGCGCCTGGACGTAGCCGTGCGGCCCGAACACGACGTTCTGCACGGCGAAGGTGCCGGTCAGGGTGTTGCAGCCCCGGCCGTTCCCGTCCAGGCTCAGGCCCGGCGCCGCGGCCTCCTGGAAGGGGTAGCGAGTCGCACCGTCGTAGGCGCGGGCGGTCAGTCCCTCGCCCCGGGGCGCGGCGAGGTCGAGGTACCACCAGTCGCCGTTGGCGCCGTCGACGCTCACCCCGATGTGGTTGTGGTCTTCCGAACCGTTGACGGTGAGCCGGTCCTTCGACTCCGTCGAGTACGCGTAGGCGGCGCCCCCGCTGATGTAGTCGCCCTCGTCACCACTGAACGACAACGACCCGGTGGCGACCGGCTGAGCCTGCGCGACGCCGGCCCCCAGCAGCACGGCCAGCACCGGAACCGCGGCGACGGCCGCGGCGCGCTTCAAAAACCCTGAACCCTTCACGGATTCCCCCTCTGATGAGTTCGTGACTTGCCGACCGTCTGTCGAGCAAGTCCCGTGTGGCGTTACACGCCCCAACGACGTTGCCGGTTGCATCACCGGAAGAATTTTCCTTACCCGGTAACAATTTTCGAACCGCCGGTCGATCGTTGACTAACGTCCCGCGCAGCGGCACACCGAGTGCTCCCATCGGCACATCCCCGCGATCCGTGCGATTCGGGCGAAAATTCACCGAGAGGTGTCCCGCGCGGCGCCTTCGGCCGAGCGTTGTGACTCAGGTCACCGGATGCCGTGTCCGGTCCGGTCGGCCGGCTCCGACCCCGGGGTGTTCGCACCACCGAAAAGGAGTCGACATGGACAAGCCGGCCGGACGGCGCGAGTGGCTGGGGCTGCTGGTGCTCGTGCTCCCCACGCTGCTCGTCGCGATGGACATGACCTCGCTGTTCCTCGCGCTGCCGCAACTGAGCGCCGAACTGGGCGCGAGCAGCACCGAGCAGCTGTGGATCACTGACAGCTACGGGTTCCTCGTCGCCGGGTTCGTCATCACCATGGGCACCCTCGGCGACCGGATCGGCCGGCGGAAACTGCTGCTCGTCGGCGGCGGGGCCTTCGCCGCCGTCTCCGTCGTCGCCGCGTTCTCCACCAGCCCCGAGATGCTCATCGTGGCCCGCGGGGTGCTGGGGATCGCCGGGGCGACGCTCATGCCCTCGACGCTCGCCCTGATCACCACCATGTTCCGCGACGAGCGGCAGCGCGGGAAGGCCATCTCGATCTGGGCCACCTGCCAGTTCGCCGGCGGCTCGCTCGGGCCGGTCCTCGCCGGGTTCCTGCTGCAGCACTTCGCCTGGGGCTCGATCTTCCTGATCGCCGTGCCCGCCATGACCGTGCTGCTGCTCGCCGGCCCGATCCTGCTGCCCGAGTTCCGCACGCCGGCGCCGGGACGCCTCGACTTCGGCGATGTCGCCCTATCGCTGGCCGCGGTGCTGCTGTTCGTGTTCGGCCTCAAGCAGCTGACCACCGGCGCGGGCCTGCTCGTACCGCTGGGTGCGATCCTCGCCGGGACCGTGCTGGGCGTGGTGTTCGCGCGCCGCCAGCTGACCCGGCCGGAGCCGCTGCTGGACCTGCGGCTGTTCCGGAACCGGCCGTTCACCGCCGTGCTGGTCGCGCTGGTGTTCGCGGGGGTCGCGATGGCGGGCGTCGGCCTGCTGGTCACCCAGTACCTGCAGGACGTGCTCGGGTACTCGCCGCTCGTGTCGGCGCTCCTGTTCGCCCCGATGGGCTTCGGCGTCGCGGCGGGCACGGCGATCGCCCCGGCGCTGGCCCGCCGGCTGGCTCCGGCCACGGCCATCGCGGGCGGCCTGGTGGTGTCGGCGGCCGGCAGCCTGCTCCTGGTGTTCGCCGACGGCGTTCCCCTGGTCGTGGCGGGCATCGCGGTGCTGACCCTGGGCACCGGCCCGCTGTTCGCGCTGGGCATCGGCCTGGTCGTCGGATCCGTGCCGCCGGAGCGCGCCGGCTCGGCCGCGTCGATGGCGGACACCGGCAACTACCTCGGCGGCTCGCTCGGGCTGGTCTTCATCGGCCTGACCGCCGCGGCGGTCTACCACGGGGTGTTCCCGGCGGGCACGACGCTGGCGGCCGACGTCACCCACCCGGAACTGGCGGCCCAGGCGAAAGAGGCCTTCACGGGCGCGCTGAACGTCACGGGCGTGATCGCGACGGTCCTCTTCGCGGGGCTGGCGCTGCTGGTGACGCGGATGCGGCCCTCAGCCGAGCGCGCCGAGGAACTGCAGGACGCCCAGCAGGCCCGCTAAGGCGCCCAGGAACTGGTAGATCCCGAAGCTGCCGCCCACCCGGCGGACGGACGCCTCGGCCCGCGGGTCGAGCAGCACGACGACGGTCTTCCCGACCCGCGGTGACACGAAGGTGTACCGCCCGGCCCACGCCGAGCGCGTCCGCCCGTAGACGGTGTACCGGACCTTCGGCTCACTCGGCGCCCGGTTCAGCCATCGCCGCTCGTCGACGACGTCACCCTCGATCTCGCGGGCCAGCCTGGCGAACCGCAGGCGCCCCGCCGCGATCCCCGCGGACAGTGCCCCGAACAGGGTGAACACCCAGGCCACGAGCAGGTAGGAGGCGGTGACGTCCGGGGCGAGGTGACCGGCGGCCAGGCCGAACGCCACCAGCAGCACACCCCGGACGGCGAAGGCGGCGGGCAGCGCGGTCCGGGGTGTCGGCAGCAACCGGACCCGGCCGCGTCCGGCCGGTCCGCACCGCACGACGTCGTCCACCAGCACGGGCACGGTCGTGCGCAGGAGTTCCCGTTCGACGCCGCCGACGTCGTCGACGACGGTGCCCGCCACCAGAGAAACCCGGAGGACCGGCAGCAGCGGGCGCACGGCCGTCACGCGGTACCGGCGCAGCTCGCGCGCGAACCACCGGCGGAACCACAGCCAGGCCGCGCCCGCGATCGCCTCGATCGCGCCGGCCACCACGAAGACCCATCCCGCCGCACCGTGCACGCGTCAGCCGGGTCCTTTCACGGGGGATCTGGTGGGCGCAGCAGGGTTCGAACCTGCGACCGCTCGGGTGTAAGCCGAGTGCTCTTCCGCTGAGCTATGCGCCCGGACGGCGGCGATCCCCGCGAAAGGGACCGCCGCCGGGAAGCCTCACGCCAGTTCGGCGACGGCCTTCTTCCAGCCCTGCTGGTCGCGCGCCTCGCCCGGGGCGTTCACCTCGGCGAAGCGGACCACGCCTTCCTTGTCGATCAGGAAGGTGCCGCGGACGGCGAGACCGGCCTGCTCGTTGAAGACGCCGTACGACCGGGCCACGTCACCGTGCGGCCAGAAGTCGGACAGCAGCGGGAACTGGTAGCCCTCCTGCTCGGCCCACGCCTTCAGCGAGAACGGCGTGTCGACCGAGACGCCCAGGACCTGGACACCCTTGTTGTCGTAGTCGGCGAACTCGTCACGGAGCTGGCAGAGCTCGCCCGTGCAGATGCCGCTGAACGCGAACGGGTAGAAGACCAGCAGCACCGGCTTGTCGCCCCGGAAGGACGACAGCTGCACCGGCTGCTTGTTGTAGTCGTTGAGCGTGAAGTCAGGGGCCTGTGAGCCGACCTCGACGGCCATACCGCGATTCCTCTCCCGTACGGACACGTGCCTGCGACGACAACCCTATCGTGTCAGCTGGGCGGGGCCGGTTCAGCGCTGTTTCGACTTCGACTTGGGGGACACCAGCCTCGTGCCGATCCAGTTCGCGCCGACACTGATGTTGGCGGTCTGGGCCAGGCCCACGACGGGCACCGCTTCGGCGATTTCGCTCGGCTCGACGTGCCCGGGCTGTCCCGTCTTCGGGGTGAGCACCCAGATCACGCCGGTCTCTTCCAGGGGGCCCCTGGCGTCGATGAGCGCGTCGCCGAGGTCGCCGTCGTCTTCGCGCCACCACAGCAGCACCACGTCGATGACCTCGTCGGCGTCCTCGTCGAGGATGTCCCCGCCGATCTGCTCCTCGATCGCCGCGCGGACGTCGTCGTCGACGTCCTCGTCCCAGCCGATCTCCTGGACCACCATCTCGGGCTTGATGCCGAGCCTCTCGGCGACGCCGGTCTGATCAGCGTCTCCCGCGGCGACCACTGCTTTCACTCCTCCAACTACGACGGAGCGTGGCGCTCGAGCACCCTCGTGGAGGGTACGGCTGCGCCACACTCGGCTACCCGGTTGCCGATAGCGAACACTGGTGCGGCTCTGCGCGCAACCGTCCACACCGGATCTTTGACAACTCGTGTCGCAGGATACGGGGCGCCGGGCACCCGCCGCGACGGCGTTTCGGGTGCCTCCGGGACCGGACTGGCACCCCGCCGGAGGGCGTCCCCTAGGGTGGGGAGGAAGAAACGCGCGCGCGGATACACCGCGCGCGGGGAGTGGCTCGACCGGGCCAGCCGATGTTACCGCCTGGTAGCGGTGCGGAAGCCGGGACGGAAGACGACGATGGAGAGTCGTACACCCCCGAGTACGAGCGCCACCGGCTACAACTTTTCGCAAGGAGACCCCTTGGCCCCGCAGAACGACGGCGCCTCCGGCAAGGAGACCCCGGCACGCGTACGCGTAATCCGTGACGGATTGGCTGCGCACCTGCCCGACATCGACCCGGAGGAGACCGCCGAGTGGCTGGACTCCTTCGACGAGGCGCTGGCCAGGGGTGGTCAGCAGCGGGCCCGGTACCTGATGCTGCGCATCCTGGAGCGCGCTCGTGAACGCAACGTCGGCGTCCCCGCGCTGACCTCGACGGACTACGTCAACACCATCCCCACCGAGAACGAACCCTGGTTCCCCGGTGACGAGGAGATCGAGCGGCGCTACCGCGCGTGGATCCGGTGGAACGCGGCGATCATGGTGCACCGGGCGCAGCGCCCCGGCGTGGGCGTCGGCGGTCACATCTCGACCTACGCCTCCTCCGCCGCGCTCTACGAAGTCGGGTTCAACCACTTCTTCCGCGGCAAGGACCACTCCGGCGGCGGCGACCAGATCTACATCCAGGGGCACGCCTCCCCCGGCATCTACGCCCGCGCGTTCCTCGAGGGCCGGCTGTCCGAGCAGCAGCTCGACGGCTTCCGCCAGGAGTACTCGCACGCCGGTGAGGGTGGCGGCCTGCCGTCGTACCCGCACCCGCGGCTGATGCCGGAGTTCTGGGAGAACCCGACGGTGTCGATGGGCCTCGGCCCGATGAACGCGATCTACCAGGCGCGGTTCAACCGCTACCTGCGCGACCGCGGCATCAAGGACACGAACGACCAGCACGTCTGGGCGTTCCTCGGCGACGGCGAGATGGACGAGGCGGAGTCGCGCGGCCTGATCCACATCGCGGCCGGCGAGGGCCTCGACAACCTGACCTTCGTGATCAACTGCAACCTGCAGCGGCTCGACGGCCCGGTGCGCGGCAACGGCAAGATCATCCAGGAGCTGGAGTCGTACTTCCGCGGCGCCGGCTGGAACGTCATCAAGGTCATCTGGGGCCGCGAGTGGGACTCGCTGCTGCACGCCGACCGCGACGGCGCGCTGGTCAACCTGATGAACGTCACGCCGGACGGCGACTACCAGACGTACAAGGCCAACGACGGCGCGTTCGTCCGCGAGCACTTCTTCGGCCGCGACCCGCGGACGAAGGACCTGGTCAAGGACCTCTCCGACGCCGACATCTGGAACCTCAAGCGCGGCGGCCACGACTACCGCAAGGTGTACGCGGCGTACAAGTCGGCGCTGGAGCACCACGGCCAGCCGACGGTGATCCTGGCCCACACCATCAAGGGCTACGGCCTGGGCCCGGCGTTCGAGGGCCGCAACGCCACGCACCAGATGAAGAAGCTCACCCTCGACGACCTGAAGCTGTTCCGCGACTCGCAGCGGATCCCGATCAGCGACGAGGAGCTCGAGCGCGACCCGAAGCTGCCGCCGTACTACCACCCGGGCGCGAACTCGCCCGAGATCGAGTACCTGATCGGCCGCCGCAAGGCGCTCGGCGGCTTCCTGCCGGAACGCCGCCCGAAGTCGGCCAAGGCGCTCGTGCTGCCCGGCGACAAGGTCTACGAGGGCGTCCGGAAGGGCTCCGGCAAGCAGGAGGTCGCCACGACGATGGCGTTCGTCCGGCTGGTCCGCGAGCTGGCGAAGGACTCCGAGATCGGCAAGCGCGTCGTCCCGATCATCCCGGACGAGGCCCGCACCTTCGGCCTCGACTCGATGTTCCCGACCGCCAAGATCTACAACCCGCACGGCCAGACGTACACGTCGGTCGACGCGAGCCTGATGCTGGCCTACAAGGAGTCCGAGAAGGGCCAGCTGCTGCACGAGGGCATCAACGAGGCGGGCTCGACCGCGTCGTTCACCGCCGTCGGCACGTCGTACGCGACGCACGGCGAGCCGATGATCCCGATCTACATTTTCTACTCGATGTTCGGGTTCCAGCGCACCGGTGACGGCCTGTACGCCGCCGCCGACCAGATGGCCCGCGGCTTCGTCATCGGCGCCACCGCCGGCCGCACCACGCTGACCGGCGAGGGCCTGCAGCACGCCGACGGGCACTCGCTGCTGCTGGCGGCGACCAACCCGGCGGCCGTGGCCTATGACCCGTCGTGGTCGTTCGAGATCGCGCACATCGTCAAGGACGGCCTGCGCCGGATGTACGGCGAGACCGGCCCGGACGGCAACGGCGAGAACGTCTTCTACTACATGACGATCTACAACGAGCCGTACCAGCAGCCCGCCGAGCCGGAGAACCTCGACGTCGACGGCCTGCTCAAGGGTCTCTACAAGTACGCCGAGGCCCCCGAAGGCGACGGTCCGGAGGTGCAGATCCTGGTCTCGGGCGTCACGATGCCGGACGCGCTCAAGGCGCAGAAGCTGCTCGCCGAGGAGTGGGGCGTGCGGGCCGCGGTGTGGTCGGCGACGTCGTGGACCGAGCTGCGGCGCGAGGCCGTCGAGATCGACCACGACAACCTGCTCTACCCGGGCAGCGAGCCGCGCGTGCCGTACGTGACCGAGAAGCTGCAGGGCGCGAACGGCCCGGTCGTGGCGGTGTCGGACTGGATGCGCGCGGTGCCGGACCTGATCCGCCCGTACGTGCCGACCGACATGCTGACGCTGGGCACCGACGGGTTCGGGTTCTCCGACACCCGGCCGGCGGCGCGGCGGAAGTTCCTGGTCGACGCCGAGTCGATCACCGTCGGCGCGCTGTCGATCCTGGCCAAGCGCGGCGAGGTCGACCAGGCGAAGGTCCTCGAAGCGGCCACGAAGTACCGGCTCGACGACATCGCGGCCGCCGGGCCGCAGACGTCGGATTCCGGCAGCGCGTGACCTGGTGCTAGAAAGGGACCCGGCAGACATCCGATGTCTGCCGGGTCCCGCTTGCTAGGGAGTTGATGAAGGTGACGAAGCGCCGACTGCCCAAGCCGGACGAGCTGAAGCAGCTCCTGCGGCCCAAGCCGATCGTGCTCAACCCGACCGACCGGCGCCTCGGCAACGCCCACACCATCGCCGACCTGCGGATGATCGCGCGCAAGCGGACCCCGCGGGCGGCCTTCGACTACACCGACGGCGCGGCCGAGCTCGAAGACAGCCTGCTCCGCGCCCGCCAGGCCTACCGGCGGATCGAGTTCCACCCGAACGTGCTGCGCGGGGTGTCCGATGTGGACACCACGCGCGAGATCCTCGGGAAGACGTCGGCGCTGCCGTTCGCCTTCGCCCCCACGGGGTTCACGCGGATGATGAACCACGAGGGCGAAGCCGCGGTCGGCCGGGTGGCCCAGCGCAACGGCATCCCGATGGGCCTCTCGACGATGGCGACGACCTCGATCGAGGACCTCGCCGCGGCGGCACCCGAGGCCCGCAAGTGGTTCCAGCTCTACGTCTGGCGCGACCACGGCGCCGGCGAAGATCTGATGAATCGCGCGTGGGCGGCGGGCTACGACACGCTCATGCTGACCGTCGACACGCCGGTCGGCGGCGCGCGGCTGCGGGACGTCCGCAACGGCCTGACCATCCCGCCGGCGCTGACCCTCAAGACGTTCCTCGACGGCGCGACACACCCGGCGTGGTGGTTCAACCTGCTCACCACCGAGCCGCTGAACTTCGCCTCGCTCAGCCACTTCGACGGCACCGTCGCGGAACTGCTCAACAAGCTGTTCGACCCGACGCTGAACTACGACGACCTCGACTGGGTGCGCCGCACCTGGCCCGGGAAGCTCGTGGTCAAGGGCGTGCAGAACGTCCAGGACGCCCGCGACGTCGTCAAGCACGGCGCCGACGCGGTGCTGCTGTCGAACCACGGCGGCCGCCAGCTGGACCGCGCGCCGACCCCGCTGGAGCTGCTCCCGGCGGTGCTCGACGAGATCCAGGGCGGCGCCGAGGTCTGGATCGACACCGGCATCCTGTCCGGCGGCGACATCGTCGCGGCGATCGCCCGCGGCGCCGACGCCGTCCTGGTCGGCCGCGCGTTCCTCTACGGCCTGATGGCCGGCGGCGAGCGCGGGGTCCAGCGCTGCGTGGACATCCTCCGCACGGAGATGGTCCGCACGATGCAGCTGCTGGGCGTCCGCACCCTCGCCGACCTCACGCCGAGCCACGCGACCCTGCGTTAGACAAAGCGGCTAGACCTGCGCCTGGCCGCCGTCGACGAAGAACTCGACGCCGTTGACGAAGCTCGACTCGCCGGTGGCCAGGAACAGCGCCGCGGCGGCGATCTCCGACGGGTCACCGACCCGGCCGAGCGGGACGGCGGCCGCCATCCCGTCCAGCAGCTCCTGCTCCGCGCCGGGGTCGGCCAGGCCCAGCAGGCCCGGCGTGTGCGTCGGTCCCGGGGCCAGCACGTTGACCCGGACGCCCTTGCCGGCCAAGTCGAGGGCCCAGGTGCGGGCGAAGTTGCGGACGGCGGCCTTGGTCGCGGCGTAGACGCTCATGCCCGGCGCCACCCGGGTGGACGTCGTCGAGCCGGTGATGATGATCGACGCGTTCTCGTTGAGCAGCGGCAGGGCCTTCTGCACGGTGAAGACGACCCCCTTGACGTTCGTCGCGAACGTGGCGTCGAGCTGCTCCTCGGTGATCTCGCCCAGCGGCTGGTTCACGCCGCCGCCGGAATTGGCGACGACGACGTCGAGGCCCTTTCCGTGCTCTTCGACGGCCCGGTAGAGCGTGTCGAGGTCGGCGAGGTTCGAGGAGTCGGCGCGGATCGCCTGGACGCTGCCGCCGATCTCGGCGACGGCGTCGTCGAGGACCTCCTTGCGGCGGCCGGTGATGAACACGTGCGCGCCCTCCGCCGCGAACCGCTTCGCGATGGCGAGACCGATTCCGGTGCCGCCGCCGGTGACCACAGCTGTCTTGTCCTGCAGGTTCACGATGCTCCTCCGAGTTCTTGACTGTCTCGTCCAGAACGTACGCCGTTCTGGACGAGACAGTCAAGAACGGTTAGAGTGAGGGCATGGCGCGACCCCGGAGCTTCGACCAGGACGCGGTGCTGCGCGCCGCCAGGGACCAGTTCTGGTCGACCGGCTACGCGGGCACGAAGATCGACGACATCGCCGCCGCGACCGGCCTCGGCAAGGGCAGCCTCTACGGCGCCTTCGGCGACAAGCACGCGCTGTTCCTGCGCGTCTTCGACGACTACTGCACCGAGTCCAGCGAGTCGACGCGCCGCGCGCTCGACGGCCCCGACAGCGGCGCCCACCAGCGCATCCGCGACTACGTCGTGGGGATCGCCGAATCCACGGCGGCGGACCGGGACCGGCGGGGCTGCCTGCTCGCGAAGGGCACGGCGGAGTGCGCGGAGCACGACGAAGCCGTCGCGGCCCGCGCCCAGCGCGTCTTCCGCGAGCTGCAGGAGCAGTTCACGGCGAGCGTCGCGGCGGCCCAGCGCGCCGGCGACATCGCCGCCGACCAGGACCCGGCCCACCTCGCGAGCCTGCTGCTGGCGGTCACCCGCGGCATCGAGGCGCTCGGCAAGGGCGGCTCGAGCCCCGCCGAACTCCGCACGGTCGCCGAAACCGCCCTGGCCGTCCTCCCCAAGCCGTAACCCGCGTGATCAAAACGCCAACTCGCGTGTCGACCCTGGGATCACGTAAGGCCCTGACTCGTTGGGCCGAGTGGCGTCAAGTTCTTGACGGACCGCCCGGTTTGTGAGGAGGATCACGGACACTCGCCGAAAGGCCGTTTTCGCATCGTGGAAAACGGAGGTCGCCCGTGTTCGTGCAGGCCCTGTTCATACAAGACGTGACTCCCCTCGGCTCGCTGGGCCTGTCGGCGCTCGTCGCCGTGCTGCCGCTGGCCACCGTCCTCGTCCTCCTCGGCGTCGTCCGGATGCGGGCGCACCACGCCGCCCTGATCGGGCTGCTCGTCGCGCTCGTGGTCGGGATCGCCGCGTTCGGCATGCCGATCGTGCAGGCCGTCTCCGGCGCGCTGTCGGGCGCGGCGTTCGGGCTGTGGCCGATCATGTGGATCGTCGTCAACGCGCTGTGGATCTACCGGCTCACCGTGCGGACCGGGCACTTCGACGTCCTGCGCCGCTCGTTCGGCCGGATCTCCGACGACCCGCGCATCCAGGCCCTGATCATCGCCTTTTGTTTCGGGGCGCTGATGGAGGCGCTGGCCGGGTTCGGCGCGCCGGTCGCGATCAGCGCCGTGATGCTGGTGGCCGTCGGCTTCCACCCGGTGAAGGCCGCCGTCGTCGCGCTGGTCGCGAACACCGCGCCGGTCGCGTTCGGCGCCATGGGCACGCCGGTCGTGACGCTCGCCCAGGTCACCGGCCTGCCACTGGAGCAGGTGTCCTCGATCGTCGGGCGCCAGACGCCGTTGCTCGCCCTGGTCGTGCCGCTGCTGCTGGTGATCATCGTCGACGGCAAGCGCGGCCTGAAGGACACCTGGCTGCCCGCCCTGGTCTGCGGGGTCGCGTTCGGGCTCATGCAGTTCCTCGCGTCCAACTACGTCTCGCCGCAGCTGGCGGACATCGGTGCCGCGCTCGCCGGCGCGGCCGCCCTGGTGGCGCTGCCGCAGACCCGCCGCGCGGTGCCCGAAGCCGTCCGCGTCGGGATGGGCGGCACCGCGACCGCCGACGCCGAAACGCCGCCGGAGGACGCACGCCGCGACGTCGTGAAGGCCTACCTGCCGTACGCGCTGATCATCGTGATCTTCTCCCTCGCCGTGCTGCCGCCGATCAAGAAGCTGCTCGACAAGGCGACCTGGAAGTTCCACTGGCCCGGGCTGAACGTCGCCGGGCCGAACGGGAAACCGGTGTCCGGCAACACGTTCTCGCTGCCGTTCCTCAACACCGGCGGCACGCTCGTGCTCCTCGCCGGGATCATCACGGCGGCGGTGCTGGCGATCCGGGCGAGCGGCGCGGCGAGCGAATGGCTCGCCACGGTCAAGGAACTGCGGTTCGCGATCCTCACCGTCACCAGCGTGCTCGCGCTGGCCTACGTGATGAACCTGTCCGGCCAGACAGCCACGATCGGCACGTTCATCGCGGCCGCCGGCGCCGCGCTCGCGTTCCTGTCCCCGGTGCTCGGCTGGTTCGGCGTCGCCGTCTCGGGGTCCGACACGTCGGCGAACGCGCTCTTCGGCGCCCTGCAGGTGACGGCGGCCCACCAGACCGGCCTGCCCGCGGACCTCCTGGCCGCGGCCAACAGCTCCGGCGGGGTCCTCGGCAAGATGGTCTCGCCGCAGAACCTCACCATCGCCTGCGTGGCCGCGAACCTTCCCGGCGAAGAGGGCAAGCTGCTGCGGAAGGTGCTGCCGTGGAGCGTCGGGCTGCTGCTGGTGATGTGCCTGATCGTGTGGGGTCAGAGCACGCCGGTGCTCAGCTGGATGCTGCCATGACCCCGTGGTCGCGGGCCGCGACGCGCTTCGCCGAGCGGTTCCACGTCCACCAGCCGTGCACGACCAGCCCGGCGAACACGATGTAGATCGCGGCCGAGAAGTACAGGCCGGACGAGATCTGCAGCGGCACGCCGATCGCGTCGACCACCAGCCAGACCAGCCAGAACTCGACCAGCCCCGCGCCCTGCGCGCCGAAGGCGACGAGGGTGCCGACGAAGATCGCGGCGTCCGGCCACGGCGCCCACGAGGCGTGCAGCGCGTCCAGGACCAGGGCCATCACGGTCGTCCCGGCGACGAACACGCCGAGCATCACCAGCCGTTCGGTGAGCCGGCCCTGGCGCACGACGACCCCGAACACCGGGTCCTTGCGGCGCGTCCACGCCCACCAGCCGTAGACGGAGATGGCGAGGATGGCGACCTGCCGGGCGGCGAGCCCGCCGAGGTGCGCGGAGGCGTAGACGGCGAACAGCAGCACGGTCGCGCCGACCTGCACCGGCCACGTCCACAAGGTGCGACGTTGCGCGAGGAACACCACGGCCAGCGCGAACACCTGCCCGGCGAACTCGGCGATGGAGATCCACTGTCCGAGCACCCGGAAGCCGTGTTCCAGCAGGTAGTTCACGTGACGCCCCTTTCGTCCTACCGCTGACCAACATGCTCCGGGAGGGGCGCATTCCCCAGGAACTGTGAGGCGCGGAACATCCCACCTCGTGGACCGGCGCTTCGGCGTGTGCCCGGCACCCAGCGAGGACTGCGGTGCGACTTGTCCGGGAAGGTCTTGTGCACCTCGAGGGTGCTCGGGCCCGGCTGTTCCGAATCCGCCGACCGGGCGCGTTGATCCCGGGCCGGCACACCACCGGAACGGACCGCACCGGCACACCAAGACGGGCCCGGCAGCTTCCTCGCCTGCCGGGCCCGTCTCGTCACGCTTCCGCTCAGATCTGCGGGCGCGGGGTCCCCACCGGCGGGGTCGGGGTGTTGTCGGCGCCGACCGTGGCGCGGGGCGCCTCGCTGCGGCCCATCTCGCCGGTGCGCTGCTGCGGCGTCTCGGCCAGCTGCTGCTGCATGTTCGCCATCCAGCCGCGCCAGCGGTCCTGCGCCGGCTTGATCAGGCCGCCGCCGAAGCCGACGACGATGACGCCGCCGATGGTGGCCAGCACGGCGATCAGCACCGGGCCGGTGATCGCGGTCGCGATGTTCACCTGTCCGAGCGCGGCGATGATGCCGAACGCCATGATCAGCCAGTAGGCGCCGGTGGCCAGGTAACGGCCGGCCGGGCGGCCCGCCATCGCCGAGGAGACGACGTCACGCACGACCTTCGCGATGGCCGCGGCGACCACGATCAGCACCAGCGCGACCACGATCCGCGGCAGGAACGCGATGATGTCGTTGAGCAGCTGGCTGACCGGGTTCGTCGGCCCGAACACGCCGAACGCGAGCTGCAGCGCGATCAGCAGGACGAAGTAGTAGACCAGTTTCACGAGGATTCCGGCCGCGTCGATCTTCTGCTGGCCGATGCTGCCGGAAAGGCCGGTCTTCTCGATCAGCTTGCCGAAGCCGACTTTCCCGAGGACGAGACTCAGGCCTTTCGCGATGGCCTTCGCGATCAGCCAGCCGATCAGCAGGATGATCAGGAAACCGACGAGTTTCGGGACGAACGTGGCCACGAGGTTCCACGCCTGCCCCAGTCCGTCCTTGAGTTGCTGGCCCATGCCGACTCCCTCTTGATGTTTCGCACCGAATCGCGCCGCGATCCGGGTGGTGCCGCTTGTTGTGCACCGGATCGTTGATCAGGTACCCGGCGGCGGCAACTCGTGCGCCCCACGATCGAGTGAGACGACTGGCGCGCGTTGATCAGCCGTGGCCATACTGGTTCTACCGGTGGGGACCGGGGAGACGAGGCCGTCCGGCGCAGCGTAAACCGCAAGCGCCGGGCGGCCTCGAGCATTTGGGCTAAAGGTCTGTTGCCCCCAAGAAACCGGCCCCCGGGAAGCCGAAGCTCCCGAGGGCCGGGTGAACAGCGGTGAAACGTCAGGCGGCGCGCAGGGCGTCCCGCAGTTTCACCTTCGCGCCACTGCGCATCACGGCGTTGCGGTAGATCCGCGCGGCGAACCAGATCAGCCCCGGAATCAGCAGCACCACCAGCCCCACCGACAACACGGCCTCCCACACCGGCACCCCGCCCATCGCGAGCCGCATCGGCATCAGCGTCGGCGAAAACACCGGAATCACCGAAAGCACTTCGACGAACGTGTTGCCCGGATCCGACGGCAGCACGGAAATGCCGACCACGTACCCGGCGATCACGAACATCAGCGCGGGCGACGTCGCGCCGGCGACGTCCTCCTGGCGGGAAACCAGCGCCCCGAGCGCGGCGAACACGATCGAGTACATGAAGAACCCGAGCAGGTACCACACGATCAGCCACACCACGGTGCCGATGGCCGCCGAAACGGAAATGGTGAGCACCCCCGTGGCCAGCCCGGCGATGATGCCGCCGGCGCCGATCACGATCATCTGGACCAGCCCGACCACCCCGATGCCGAGCACCTTCCCGGCCATCAGCTGCCACGGCTTGATCGTCGACAGCAGCAGCTCGACCACGCGCGAAGTCTTCTCTTCGACGACACCCTGCGCGACGCCCTGGCCGTTCAGCATCAGCGAGAGGTAGATCAGGACGCCGGCCGCGATGCCGAGGACCAGCTGCTGGCCGTCGTAGCTGTACGGCTCCTCGAGTGGCGGGTCCTCGACGAACTTCGCGGCCCCGACTGCGGCTTCGAACTGGGCCGGGTTGCCGCCGAGCGCGGTGATCTGCTGGTCGAGCGCGACCTGACGGGACAGCAGCTGCAGCACGTTCGCGAGCTTGCCGTCGAGGTCCTTCTTCACCTGGACGTGCACGCTCTTGCCGTCACCGGTGAGCAGCGCGTCGATCGAGCCGTCGGCGAGCTTCGCGCGCCCGGCGGCCTCGTCGGCGAACGGGGTGGTGTCGACGGATTCGCCGACCGCCTGGGCACTGCCCTTCAGCGGCGCCGCGAACGCGGCGGTGGCCGGGGTGTAGCCGACGGTCGCGTCGGCGCCGCCGCCACCCGAGAACAGCTTGATCGCCACGATGCCGACCACGATCAGCAGCAGCATGACCGCGGTGCTGACGCGGAAGGCCTTGGCCGCCAGGCGGGTGCTGATCTCGCGGGAGGCGACCAGCCCGACGGCCGCCGCCGGGCTCATCCGGACGTCCGGGACCGGGGTGCTCATGCGGGGACCTCCTCGGTCGTCACGACGGAACGGAACAGGTCGGCCAGCGAGGGCTGCTCGCGGGCGAACTCGCGCACCGGCCCGGTGGCCAGCGCGGCCTTCAGCACGGCCTGGTCGTCGGCGCCGTCCCCGAGCTCGAGCTCGGTCACGGTGTCCTTGCGGCCCAGCACCTTCACGCCGGTGAGGCCGTCCGCCCAGCCGTCCCCGGCCGCCGGAACGTCGACCCGCAGCCGGACGGCCCCGCCGGAGCGCAGCTCGTCGACCGTGCCGACCTCCACCATGTGTCCACTCCGGACGATCCCGACGCGGTCACAGAGCCGCTCCACCAGGTCGAGCTGGTGGCTGGAGAACACGACCGGCACGCCGTCGGCGGCCTTTTCCCGCAGCACCTGGCTCATCACGTCGACCGCGACCGGGTCGAGGCCGGAGAACGGCTCGTCGAGCACCAGGATCCGCGGCTCGTGCACCAGCGCCGCGGCCAGCTGGACACGCTGCTGGTTGCCGAGGCTGAGCTTCTGCACCTCGTCGTCCCGGCGGGCGGCGACGCCCAGCCGTTCGGTCCACTTCGCCGCGGACGCCTTGGCGTCGGCGGCGGACATCCCGTGCAGCCGGGCCAGGTAGGTGAGCTGCTCCCCCACCTTCATCTTCGGGTACAGGCCGCGTTCCTCGGGCATGTAGCCGATGTGCCGTCGCGTTTCGTGCGTGACCGGTTCGCCCGCGTAACGCACCTGTCCGGCGTCGGCGGAAAGAACGCCCAGCGCGATGCGCATGGTCGTCGTCTTCCCGGCGCCGTTGCTCCCGACGAAGCCGAACAATTCGCCCGGCCGGACGTCGAACGTCATTTCCCGCAACGCGACCACGTCGCCGTAGCGTTTGGAGATCGCGTCGATCTCTAGACCGGTCATCCCGGTGCCCCCATTTCCTCGCTTGGCTGCGATCGTAGGCAGCACGTACACGCATCGCATAGCGACCCGCGTTGCCGGCACCGGCTACGAAAGTTGCGGGCCACGTAGGATCGCGTCGAAATGGCCGAAACCACCACACCGCGCCGCGTGCCGAAGCACCACGGGCTGTCCGCGAAGACGCTCCAGCGGCTGGAGCGCGCCTCCGGCAGCCTGGCGAGCGCCAGCATCGCCGTGATGGAGCAGCGGCTGCCGTGGTTCGCCCGGCTGCCCGCCGACCAGCGCGCGAGCGTCCTGCTGATCACCCAGGCGGGCGCGGCCGGCTTCGTCGGCTGGCTGCGGGACTCGAAGGAGGCCCTGAAGCTCACGACCGAGGCGTTCCGCGACGCGCCGGCCGAGCTTTCGCGCTGGGTCAGCCTGCGCCAGGCCGTCGGGATGGTCCGGCTCGCCATCGAAGTCTTCGAAGAGCAGCTGCCGGCGTTCGCGGCGAACGAGGCCGAACGGGCCGCGCTGATCGAGGGAATCCTGCGCTACGGCCGGGAAATCGCCTTCGCCGCGGCCAATTCCTACGCCGCCGCGGCCGAAGCGCGCGGCGCCTGGGACGCGCGGCTGGAGGCGCTGGTCGTCGACGGCATCGTCCGCGGCGACGCGGAGGAGTCCGTGCTCTCGCGCGCGACGGCGCTGGGCTGGGACCCGACCGCCGCGGCGACGGTCCTGGTCGGCAACCCGCCGTCGGAGGACCCGCCGACCGTGGTGTTCGAGGTGCGCAGCCGCGCCGCCCGGGTGGGACGTCCGGTGCTGCTGTCCGTGCAGGGTTCGCGGCTGGTGGTCGTCGTCGGCGGCCCGACCGAGGGCGGGGTGAAGGAGCGGGAGATCCTCGGCCGGATGTCGGTGGCCTTCGCCGACGGCCCGGTGGTCGCCGGCCCGACGGTCCCGACGCTGGCCGAAGCGCACCACAGCGCGACGGAAGCGTTGTCGGGCCTGCGGGCGGTCGTCGGCTGGCCGGGCGCGCCGCGCCCGGTCCGCTCGGTGGACCTGCTCCCGGAACGCGCGCTTTCCGGCGACGCCGAAGCCGAGCGGCTGCTGGTGGACACGATCGCGCGCCCGCTGGAGGAGGCCGGCCCGACCCTGCAGCGCACGGTCGAGGCGTACCTCGAGAGCGGCGGAGTGCTGGAGACGTGCGCGAAGACGCTGTTCGTGCACCCGAACACCGTCCGCTACCGCCTGCGCAAGGCGGCGGACCTGACGGGCTGCCAGCCGACCGACCCGCGGGACGCGCTGGTGCTGCGGATCGCGCTGGCGGTGGGCCGCCTGGCCCGCGCCCGCGGCCTCTGGTGACCCTGGGCCGGAGCGACCTGCCCACGGTGCCCGGCGGGCCGCACGAAGTCCGGTGGGCCGCGGCGTCCGGGCGAGCGGACCCGGGCCGGCCCGCGGCCTCTGGTGACGCCGCGCCCTTCCCCTCCCGCGTGACCCAGATTACAGTGAACCCGACAAGGCTTCCGGGTTACGTGCGAGGTCGCGCGGCGCGTCTTTGGAGGTTTCCGACAAAGACGCGCGGCAGACACTGTGAGCGTCGGCATCCCCAGACAGCGCCGTCGCCGTGTTGTCTTAGAGGGTGACAGCAGCAGTGCTCGCTCCCGGTCAGGGGTCCCAGGCCCCCGGTATGTTCACGCCCTGGCTCGACCTCGACGGCGCCCGCGAGCGCGTCGCGCAGTGGTCCGAGCGCGCGGGGCTCGATCTGCTCCGCCTCGGCACGGAAGCCGAAGCCGAGGAGATCCAGGACACCGCGATCGCGCAGCCGCTGATCGTCGCGCTTTCGCTGCTCACCTTCGAGCACCTCCAGGCCACCGCACCCGTCCCCGCGGACGCGCCGGTCGCCGGGCACTCGGTGGGCGAGCTGGCCGCCGCCGCGATCGCCGGTGTGCTCGAGCCCGCCGACGCCGTCGCGCTCGCCGCCGTCCGCGGCGCCGAGATGGCCAAGGCGTGCGCGATGGAACCGACGTCGATGGCCGCGGTGATGCTCGGGGACCCCGAGCAGGTCGTCGCGTGGCTGGAAGGCCAGGGTCTCGCCGCGGCGAACCGCAACGGAGCGGGGCAGATCGTCGCCTCCGGTGCCGCCGACACCATCGCGAAGATCGTCGCCGAACCCCTGGAAGGCACGAAGATCCGCGCCCTCAAGGTGGCCGGCGCGTTCCACACGCACTACATGGCGCCCGCCGAAGAGGCGCTGCGCGCCCACGCCGCCGAGCTGACGCCCGCCGACCCGACCCGCCCGCTGCTGTCCAACGCGGACGGCGCCGTCGTCACCAGCGGGGCCGAGTACCTGGCCCGGCTCGTCGCCCAGGTCACCCGGTCGGTCCGCTGGGACCTGACGATGGACGGCCTGGTCTCGCTCGGCGTCACCCGCACCGTCGAACTCGCGCCCGCGGGCACGCTGACCGGCCTGGTCAAGCGGCAGCTCAAGGGCGTCGTCACCACTACCACCGCGCTGAAGACGCCGGCCGAACTGGCGGCGCTGCGCCAGGAGGACGCCTCGTGACCGACCGACCGGCCCTGAGCCTCAACCCGGGCTCCCGCGGCAGCCGCGTGCTGGGCGTCGGCAGCTACCAGCCCGAGCGGATCGTCAGCAACGACGACCTCTCGAAGATCATGGACACCAACGACGAGTGGATCCAGACCCGCGTCGGCATCATCGAGCGCCGCTTCGCCGAGAAGAACGAGCTGCTCACCGACATGGCCGCCGCCGCCGGCACCGCCGCGCTGGCCGACGCTCGCGTCGACCCGTCCGAAGTGGACACGGTCATCCTGCCGAACTGCACGATGCCGACGCAGATCCCGAACGCCGCCGCGCAGGTCGCCGCCCGGATCGGCATCCCGAACCCCGGCGCGTTCGACCTCAACGCCGCGTGCGCCGGGTTCTGCTACGGCCTCGGCGTCGCGTCGGACCTGATCCGCGCGGGCTCGGCCAAGAAGGTCCTCGTGATCGGCGCCGAGAAGCTCACCGACTCGGTCAACCCGACCGACCGCGCGAACGCGATCATCTTCGCCGACGGCGCGGGCGCCGCGGTCGTCGGCGCGTCCGATGAGCCGCAGATCGGCCCGGTCTCCTGGGGCAGCGCCGGCGACCTCGTCGACCTGATCGGGATGACCGAGGACAAGTTCATCTACCAGGAGGGCCAGTCGGTCTTCCGGTGGGCGACCACCCAGATCGCGCCGATCGCGCTGCGCGCCCTCGAGGTCGCCGGGCTGAAGCCGTCCGATGTGGACGTGCTGATCCCGCACCAGGCCAACCTGCGCATCGTCGAGGCGATCGCGAAGAAGCTGCGGGCCAACGGGGCCCGTGACGACATGGTCGTGGCCGACGACATCAAGTACTCCGGCAACACCTCGTCGGCGTCCATCCCCCTCGCGCTGGACCACATGCGCAAGGCCGGGACGGCGAAGTCCGGTGACGTGGTGCTGGCGGTCGGGTTCGGCGCGGGCCTGTCCTACGCCGGGCAGGCGTTCGTCTGCCCCTGACCGTTACGCTCCCGGCGGGCACTCGCCCACCGGTTACCAGCACCATCCCAAAACCCAAGTAAGACCGAGAAGGGAACTACCCCATGGCTGACAACGCTGAGATCCTCGCCGGCCTCGCCGAGATCGTCGAAGAGGTGGCCGGTGTGGCTCAGGACGACGTCACCGCCGAGAAGTCGTTCGTGGACGACCTGGACATCGACTCGCTGTCGATGGTCGAGATCGCCGTGCAGGCCGAGGACAAGTTCGGCGTCAAGATCCCGGACGACGAGCTCGCCAACCTGAAGACCGTGGGCGACGCCGTCAACTACGTGTCGGCCAACTCGAAGTAAGTCCTGTTCCCCTCCTTGAGGAGACTCCCATGAGCAACATCGACGTCGTGATCACCGGTCTCGGCGCCACCACACCTCTCGGCGGGGACGTGACGTCCACCTGGGACGGTCTGCTGGCCGGGCGGAGCGGGGTCCGGACGATCGAAGCCGACTGGGTCGAGGAGCTGCAGCTGCCGGTCAAGATCGGCGGCATGCTGGCCGTCGATCCCTCGGAAGTCCTCCCGCGGGTGCAGGCCCGCAGGCTGGACCGCTGCGAGCAGGTCGCGCTGATCGCCGCCCGCCAGGCGTGGGCCGACGCCGGGTTCACCGAACCGACGGACGAGCACACCGACGTCGACCCCGACCGCCTCGGCGTGTCGATCGGTACCGGCGTCGGCGGCCCGGTCACCCTCCTCACCCAGAACGACCTGTTGCACCAGCAGGGTCTCCGCAAGGTGTCGCCGCTGACCGTGCCGATGCTGATGCCGAACGGCCCGGCCGCGCACGTGGGCATCGACCTGAAGGCGCGGGCCGGGGTGCACTCCCCGGCCTCGGCCTGCGCCTCGGGCGCCGAAGGCATCGCGAACGGGGTGGAGATGATCCGCTCCGGCCGCGCCGACGTCGTGGTCGCCGGGGGTGCCGAAGCCTGCATCCACCCGATCACGCTGGCCGGGTTCGCCCAGGCCCGCACGGTGTCCACGCGCAACGACGACCCGGGTGCGGCCTCCCGGCCGTTCGACGCGAACCGGGACGGCTTCGTCCTCGGTGAGGGTTCGGGCGTGGTCGTCCTGGAGCGCGCGGACCTGGCGAAGGCCCGCGGGGCGCGCGTCTACGCGACGATCGCCGGGCACGGCATCACCTCGGACGCCTACCACATCACCGGCAACCACCCCGAGGGCATCGGCCAGATCGCCGCGATGCGCGCGGCGATGAAGATGGCCGGCGTCACCGCGGCGGACGTCGGGCACGTGAACGCGCACGCGACGTCCACTGTGGTCGGTGACATCGGCGAGGCGGCCGCGATCCGCAAGGCGGTCGGCGAACACCCGGTCGTGACGGCGCCGAAGGGCGCGATGGGTCACCTGGTCGGCGGGGCCGGTGCGGTCGAGGGGATCATCACGATCCTTTCGCTGTACCACGGCATCGTGCCGGCCACGATGAACCTGACCGACCTGGACCCGCGGGTGCAGCTGGACGTCGTGTCGGGCGAACCGCGCAAGGTCGAGCTGACCGCGGCGATCAGCAACTCGTTCGGGTTCGGCGGCCACAACACCGCCCTGCTGTTCACCCCGGCGGCCTGAACACGCTGACAAACGAAAAGGGCCCGGCTTCGGCCGGGCCCTTTTCCGTTCAGTACTTCAGCATTTCTGGTGTTCGGGCTGCAGGCCGCCGTCGACGGCGGCGATCCTCAGCGCGGAGTTCTCGACGACCATGGGCATCACGAGCCGCCACTGGATGCACGGCTCGGGGAACCAGTCCGGGGCGTCCTCGACGTTCTGCTCGCTCCGGAACCCGACCAGGACCCGCAGTGACGAGCCGGAGCCACGCTCGATCCGGTAGACGACGGCGTCGGTGTCCTTTGTGGTGCGGATGCCGTTCTTCCAGGTGGTGACCGGCTGCTGCGCCACCCGTTCCGCGGTGACCACCGTGGTCCACTGCTGGTACTTCTGGGCGTTGATGGCCGCGAAGTACGTTTCCAGCACCTTGCGCACCTGGTCGGCCTGCGGGTGGAACTGGGCGTCCGGCATCATCGCGACCGCGCCGGACGGGGCGGGCGGGCCGGTGCTGGCCGACGCCTGCGACGTCGCGGGCGCCGAGGTGCCGGCGGCGGGCTGGTCGGGACGGCGGTAGAGCTCGCGCGCGAGCAGGCCACCGCCCACGGTCACGGACAGCACCACGACCACGACGGGCACCAGCCAGCGCTGGCGGGAGCTGGGGGCGGGGGTGGTCACGCCGAAGAGCGTACCGGCCCCGCCACCGGTCCTCACCCGGTGCTAGCCGACCTGGTGCAGCCAGGTCACCGGAGCACCGTCACCGGCGTGACGGTACGGCTCGAGCGCTTCGTCCCAGCTCGCGGCCAGGAGTTCGTCGAGCTTGTGGGCCAGCGACTCGCCGCCGCGGGTCATGCTCACGAGGGCGCGCAGCTGGTCCTCGCCCACCACGATGTCGCCGTTGGCGCTGGTCCGTCCGTGCCACAGGCCGAGGCCGGGCGCGAAGCAGAACCGTTCGCCGTCGACGCCCGCGCTGGGCTCTTCGGTCACTTCGAACCGGATCATCGGCCACGCCTTGAGAGCGGACGCCAATCTGGCGCCGGTGCCCGCGGGCGCGCGCCATCCGCATTCGGCGCGAAGCTGACCCGGACTGGCCGGCTGCGCCGTCCACTTCAGGTCGACTCGGGCGTTGAGGGTGCCCGAAATAGCCCACTCGACGTGCGGACACACCGCAGACGGCGACGAGTGGACGTACACCACACCTCGGGTGCTGCCACGGGTGCTCACTGCTACCTCCGCTTGCTCGACGAGGGACGTCTTCCCCTACGCCCTGAAATCGAGCTGCGTGGCCTCAGTGCGGCTCCCGAATACCGCCTCCGATGCGTTGTAGCACATTCTGCACCCCAACCGTGCTGTTTGGCCACACGAACACCACAAGTCACCCGCAGCACCACTTTCGGTGGGCTCGCGGCCGCGTCCCGCCCGTGTCGCACCGTGGATACGGCCGGGCGCGCTAGCGTGATGATCCGGAACGACGAGCAGGGAGGGTTTTCGGTGCGACTGGTGCGCCTCGAGCGGCAGCAGTCCCGGGTGGCCGACGACGTCAGGGCGGCACTGGCCTCCCTGGGCCGTGGCAGCACCGTCATCGGCGGGATCGCGCTGATCGGCGTGGGGACGGTGACCGATCGCCCGATCGAGGCGGTGGTTCTGCTGCCCCACGGCGTGATCATCGTCATCGGCGTCGACCTGCCGGACCCGGCGCTGCGGCTGGAAGCCCCGCTGGGCGCGGAATGGCGGGCCGACGGCTGGCCCCTGGTGGCCGACGACGACGCGGTCAACCCGGCGACGGAAGCCCTGGACCTGTCCCAGGCCTGCGAAAGCCGCATCGTGGAACTGGTTCCGGGCACGGCCCCGGTGGGCACGATCGTGGCGGTCGGCCCGTACGTGGAGACGGTCGACCAGCCGGCGAGCGACCTGGCGGGCCCGGTCCGCGTCCTCCACCCGACCCCGACGACCATGCTGGCGGCCACGGTCTCCCTGGCGACGGCCCACCGTCCCCGCTCGGTCGACCAGGTGCGGGCGCTGATCCGCGGCCTGGCCCCGGACGCGCCGGAATTCTCGGACGAAGTCCTCCTGGGCGAGGGATTCAGCCGGTTCAGCGACGACACGCCACCGGAGTCCCTTTGGGACACCGGGCCGCGCGTGCCGTCCCAGGTTTCGGGAACACCCACACGTGGCCTGGCTGATTGGCGCACCGCGACGCCGAGTGCAAGTGGCAGAACGCAAACCGCCGGCCCGGCCACAGGTCCGGATTCCCACCCCGGCTCCGGCTCGGCCGAAGCTCTTGGCATCCCAAAGGGCCCGGATTCCGCAAGCCCCGCGGATTCCGCGATGGCGGTGACTTCCGAGACCATTTTGGACACCGCGACCGCGACCGGCACCGCGAATTCCGCTCCGGCGCACCCGGAGGCCGCCGCCGCAGTGGCTCCGGATACGGCTTCCGACAGGAAGAAAGCCACCAAATCCCCTCCGGTGCCAACCCCCGCGGCCGCCCCGGAGACCACGGAACCCGAGCTCCCGGCCGAATCGGCCTCCTCGGCGGCTCCGATCGCCGCAGCAACCCTCGGCAGCACCCAACCCGCCGAACTCGGGCCGCCGCAAACTCCCGCCTCCTCCCCGGAGACCACGGATTCCGCCGAACACAGCGTTCCGGCCGGATCGCCGCCCGCGGCTCCGGACACCACGGCTGCTCCCGTCGGCACAAAACCCGCCGAACCCGCAGCGCCCCGAACCCCGGCCGAGTCAGCCCCGGCGGTGGCTCCGAACACCACTGCGGCTGCCGGAACCACAAAACCCGCCGAACCCACGGCACCACGGACCCCAGCCGAGTCGACCCCGGACACCACAGCAGCCTCCGTCGGCACAAAACCCGCAGAACCCACGCCACCACGAACCCCAGCCGAGCCGACCCCAGACACCACAGCAGCCCCCGTCGGCACAAAACCCGCAGAACCCACGCCACCACGAACCCCAGCCGAATCGGCCCCGGCAGCGGCTGCGGACACCACAGCGGCTACCGCCAACACAAACCCCACCGAACCCGCACCGCCGCAAACCCCAGCCGAGTCAGTCCCGGCGGTGGCTTCGAACACCGCGGCCGTCCTCCGCGCCACGAAACCCGCCGATTCGGGTCCGGCGCGAACTTCAGCCGGCGGAATGGCCGCCGCCGTGAACTCGGTCTCGGACGCTGCGAAATCCACCGGGCCCGAAATCCCCGGCTTCGCGGACTCCGAGCGCACCGAGACCCTCGGCAAACCCGCCGCGGTGCTGCCGCTCTTCCCCGGGGCCGAACAGATCCCGCCCTACCGTCCGACCGTCGAAAACTCCGACCCCGAACGCACCGAAACCCTGCCGCACCCCGGGCCGCCCCGTCCGGCCGCGGCTCCGCTTCCCCCGCAGGAAACGCCAGTCTTCCCGCACTCGCGCTCAGATCCCGCCCCGCGCCCGGTGCCCGCACCCGCCGCTCCCACTTCGCGGACCGTGCGGTGGCTGCCGCTGGGGGCGATCGGGCTGCTGGTCGCCCTGGTCGTCGCGGCGGTGGTGGTCGCCACCAGCGGGGACGACACCCCCCCCGCGCCCGCTACCCAGGTCAGCCAGCCGCCCGCCCCGCAGCCCACCAAGGCCGCGCCCGCCGAAAGCCTGCAGTTCTCGCTGCGCGCCGCCGACGGTGACCAGCGGTGCGCGTCCCACGCCTTCGGGGACGCGCAGGCCAGCCTGCAGCAGACCAGCTGCTCGGGCGTGCGGCGGGCGAGCTACGCCACGACGGTCGACGGCCGGGCGGGCGCGGTGACCATCGGCATCGTCGCCTTCCCCGACGCCGCGCAGGCCGCCGCCTTCAAGGCGATCACCGACACCCCGGGCGGCGGCGGGATCCTCGACCTCGCCGCCGAGACCGGCAAGTGGAGCGGTCCGGCGCCGAAGTTCGAGAACGCCGCCTACACCTCCAAGCTGGAGGGCACGTCCGTCCGGGTGGTGCAGGCGGTGTGGGTGCCGGGACCGTCCACTCCGGACGATCCCGGCCTGGCCAGGGCCGCGAAGGCCGCCCTGGACCTGCCCGCCCGGTGAATCAGAGCCCGTAGGCCTCCAGCAGCCGCAGCCACACCTCGCTGATCGTCGGGAACGACGGCACCGCGTGCCACAGCCGGTCCAGCGGCACCTCCCCGACGATCGCGATCGTCGCCGAGTGCAGCAGCTCCGCGACGTCCTGGCCGACGAACGTCACGCCGAGCAGCACGTTCCGCTCGGTGTCGACCACGATCCGGGCCTTGCCCCGGTAGCCGTCGGCGTGCAGCGACGAGCCCGCCACCGCGATGTCGATGTCGACGACGCGGTCGGCCGAGCCCTCGCGCGCGTCCGACAGGCCGACGGAGGCGACCTCCGGGTCGGTGAACACGACCTGCGGCACGGCGTGGTGGTCGGCGGTGGCGGTGAACGGGCTCCACGGCGACGTGTCGACCTTCTCGCCCTTGGCCAGCGCGGCCACCGTGTCGGCCGCCGCGCGGGCGCCGTACTTGCCCTGGTGGGTCAGCGGAGCGCGGCCGGTGACGTCGCCCGCGGCGAAGAGCCAGCCACCGTCCACTGCGGACACCTGGCCGGTGTCGTCGATGGTGAGCGGGCCGGCGGCGTCGACGCCGATGCTCTCCAGGCCGAGACCGGCGGTGCCGGGACGCCGCCCGGTCGCCACCAGGAACTCGTCGACGACGAGCACCTCGCCGTCCTTCAGGGTCAGCTCGGTGCCGCCGTCGCCCGCGGCGACCTTCTCGACCCCCGACATCGTGTGGACGAGCACACCCGCTTCCCGCAGCCCGTGCAGCACCAGGTCGCCGACGAACTCCGCGTTGCGCGGCAGCGGGCGTTCGCCGGTGATCACCAGATGCACCTGCGCGCCGAGGGTCGCCCAGGCCTGCGCCATCTCGACGCCGACCACGCCGCCGCCGAGGACGCCGAGCCGGGCCGGCACGGCCGACGCCGACGTCGCCTCGCGCGAGCCCCACGGCCGGATCGTGTCGAGCCCCGGGATCTTCGGGGTGTTCGGGACGCTGCCGGTGCACACGATCACCGCGTGCCGTGCGGTCAGGACGCGGTCGCCGTCCACGGTCACTTCCCGCTCGCCGGTGATGACACCGTGCCCGCGGATCGGTTCGATGCCCGCGCCGCGGGCCCACTCGAACTGTCCCGTGTCGTCGCCCTTGCCGGTGAACCAGTCCCGGCGGGCGAACACCTGCGCGGGGTCGAGCGCGTCGCCGACGGGCACCCCCGGGATCCGCTTGGCCGCGGCGAGCAGGTTTCCCGGCCGCAGCAAGGCCTTGCTCGGGACGCACGCCCAGTAGGAGCACTCACCCCCGAATCGTTCGTGCTCGACCAAGGCGGTCTTGAGGCCGCCGCGAACCGCTCGCTCGGCGGCCACTTCGCCCACCGGGCCGCCGCCGATCACCACTACGTCAAACGTCTGTCCGGACATGGCATCAGCGCACACCACCACGCGAGATCGCGCAAGCCAACGGCTATCCTCGTCAGGAAGCTGCAAGTTATCGGCGGCACCGGCGTGTCGCCGAGACCCGGTGCACGCGACTATCACACGTTCGAGCACGGGAGGTTCGTGGTGGCCAGAAACACGGCTGTGCGGGTGCTGGATGACCTGACCGGCGAGGCCGCCGGGGAGACCGTCGGGTTCGCGCTCGACGGCATCGACTACGACATCGACCTCTCCTTCGCCAACGCCGAGGCCCTGCGCGCGCTTCTCCAGCGTTACGCCGACGCCGGCCGCCGCACCGGTGGCCGCAAGCGCCGCCCCCGGATCGTCCCGGGCGCGAAGAAGACCCGCGCCAAGGCCGCCCCGAAGACCGCGAAGCCGGTCGCCGGCCGTCGCACCGCGGCCGCCGCAGCCCCGGCGAAGGCCCGCGCCACCAAGGCGGCGCCGAAGACCGCCGCCGCACCGGCCAAGGCGCGGACCACCAAGGCGGCCGCCAAGGCCGCGGCCCCGGCGAAGACGACCACCCGCGCGAAGACCACCACCGCCGCGAAGGCCGAGCCCGCTCGCGCCCGGAAGGCCGCGGAGCCGAAGAAGACGACCCGCGCGTCGGCCCGCAAGGTGCCCACGGTGACGTTCTCGGCCGCCGAGTAAGTCCACAGTAGACAGACGCGCCGGTCAGGCCGCGCGCTGGGCGCCGTCCGCGTGCCAGGACGGGTACCGGTAGCGGGTGTGCAGCAGCTCCCGCTGCCGGGAGAGTTCGGCCGCGGACGGCGGGCGCGGCACGAGCGTCCCGAGGATCTGCGACGCCGCCGCGCGGACCGCGGCTTCGACGGCCGGGAAGCCAGGCCGTAGGCCGTGTTCGGCCAGGGACGCGACGGGGCTGCGGTGCGAGTCGAGCGGGCGCGGGTCGGGCGGCGCGCTCGTCAGGTAGCGGCCGACGAGCGCGGCGGACGTCTCGACCAGCAGCGTCGAATGCGCCAGCAGCCCGGTCTTGGTGCGGAAGACGGCGAAGCCGCACAGCTTCGCGTCCCCGACGAACAGCCCGCGGTCGCCGATCCGCGGCACCAGCCCGAGCTGGTCGACGGCGGCGCTCATCACCTTGCCGAGCGCTTCGAGCGGCCGGTCGGCCGGGCCCGGAAGGACCAGCGTGACGTTGAGGTTGCCCGGGTCGTGGAACACGGTGCCGCCGCCGCTCGCGCGCCGCAGCACCGGGACGCCGTCACGTTCGCACGCGTCGGCGCGCACCTCACGCGCGATCCGCTGGCCGCGCCCCACCACGACGCAGACCGGGTTGCGCCAGAGCCACACGACCGGTGACTCGGGCGCAACCCGGAGGAGCGCTTCGTCGAACGCGAGGTTCTCGGCCGGGTCGGTGAACGCCGCACGTACATCCGACCCGCTCGTCATAACGCCTTGAGTTCCTCCACGATCTCGCCCACCGACGTCTTGGCGTCGCCGAAGAGCATGCTGGTCTTCGGATCGTAGAACAGGTCGTTGTCGATCCCGGCGAAGCCGGAGCTCATGCCGCGTTTCAAGACGATCACGGACCGGCTCTCGTTGACCTTGAGGATCGGCATCCCGTAGATCGGCGAGCTCGGGTCGGTCTGCGCGGCCGGGTTGGTGACGTCGTTCGCGCCGATCACCAGCGCGACGTCGGTCTGGGCGAACTCGGAGTTGATCTCGTCCATCTCCTTGAGCTGCTCGTACGGCACGTCGGCCTCGGCGAGCAGCACGTTCATGTGCCCGGGCATCCGGCCGGCGACCGGGTGGATCGCGTACTCGACCGTGATGCCCTTCTTCTCCAGCAGCTTCGCCATCTCGCGGACGGTGTGCTGCGCCTGCGCCACGGCCATGCCGTAACCCGGCACCACGACGACCTTGCTGGCGTACGCCATCTGGATCGCCGTGTCGGCCGCGCTCGTCGAGCGCACCGGGCGCTCCTCCTTCGTGCCTCCGCCGGACGAGACCGCCGGGCCGCCGCCGAAGCCGCCCGCGATGATCGCCGGGATGGACCGGTTCATCGCCTTGGCCATCAGGTTGGTCAGGATCGAGCCGGACGCGCCGACGATCATGCCCGCGACGATCAGCGCCGTGTTGTCCAGGGCCAGGCCCATCGCCGCGGCCGACAGCCCGGTGAACGCGTTGAGCAGCGAGATCACCACCGGCATGTCCGCGCCGCCGATCGGCAGCACCACGGTGAGGCCGAGGATGCCCGCCGCGACGAGCAGCCCGACGATCAGCCACCCGGAGTCGCCGCCCGCGACGATGATCACCGCGCACGCGAGCGCGATCAGCAGGAGCAGGGCGTTGACCGGCTGCTGCAGCTTGCCCATGGTGATCGGGCGGCCGCTGATCAGCTCCTGCAGCTTGCCGAAGGCGATGTTCGAGCCCCAGAAGGAGATCGACCCGATGATCGCCGCGAACAAGGAGGCGATGGCGATGTACGCCGGCTCGTGCGCGTAACCGTCGGTGGAGTTGAACTCGACCCACGCGATGAGCGCAACCGCGCCGCCGCCGACACCGTTGAACAGCGCCACCATCTGCGGCATCGCGGTCATCTTGACCTTGCGCGCGGACGGCACGCCGACCAGCGCGCCGATCGCGACGCCGAGGACGATCAGCAGCCAGTTGCCCATGCCCGGGGTGAGCAGGGTGGCGATCACGGCGATGCCCATGCCGACCGCGGCGATCCAGTTGCCGCGGACCGCGGTGCGCGGGCCGGTGAGGCCCATCAGGCCGTAGATGAAGAGGGCGAACGCGACGATGTAGAGGATCGCGACGAAGTCGGTCACTTGTCCTCCTCCTCGCCGGGCGCGGGCTTCTTGGCCTTGAACATCGACAGCATCCGGTCGGTGACGAGGAAGCCGCCGACGACGTTGATCGTGCCGAAGGCGATCGCGATGACCAGCAGGATCTTGTTGAACACGCCGTCGACACCCAGGCCGAGCACGACCAGGCCGCCCAGCAGCACGATGCCGTGGATGGCGTTGGTGCCGGACATCAGCGGCGTGTGCAGCGTGTTGGGCACCTTGGAGATGACGGCGAAGCCGACGAACCCGGCGAGCACCAGCACCGCCAGGTTCTGCACGAGTGGACTCACGACGCGCTCCCTTCGCGCCCGGCCACGCAGGCACCGGCGACGATCTCGTCCTCGAAGTCCAGCTTCAGCTCGCCCTCCTTCGTCACGAGCAGCTCCAGCAGCTCGGTGACGTTGCGGGCGTAGAGCTCACTGGCGTGCGAAGGCATTTCGGCGGGCAGGTTCAGCGGGGACGAAATGGTGACGTCGTGCTCCACGACGTCCTCCCCCGGCTTGGTCAGCTCGCAGTTGCCGCCGCTCTCGCCGGCCAGGTCGACCACGACGGACCCGGCGGGCATGCCCTTGACGGCGTCTGCGGTGACCAGGGTCGGCGCCTTGCGGCCGGGCACCAGCGCCGTGGTGATCACGACGTCGAACCTCGTGATGGCCTCGGTGAGCCGGCGCTGCTGCTCCTCGCGCTCCTCGGGCGTCAGCTCGCGGGCGTACCCGCCTTCGCCGACGGCTTCGATGCCGAGGTCGAGGAACTGCGCACCGAGCGACTTGACCTGCTCGCCGACCTCGGGCCGGACGTCGTAGCCGGTGGTCTGCGCGCCGAGCCGCTTCGCGGTGGCCAGCGCCTGCAGCCCGGCGACGCCGGCGCCGAGCACCAGCACCTTCGCCGGGGGCACGGTGCCGGCCGCGGTGGTGAGCATCGGGAAGAACCGCGGGAGCTTCTGCGCCGCGAGCAGCACCGCGCGGTAGCCGCCGATGCTGGCCTGGGACGACAGCGCGTCCATCGCCTGGGCTCGGGAGATCCGCGGGACCGCCTCCATCGCGAAAGCGCGGAGCCCGGCCTCCTCGAGCTTCGCGAGCCCGTCCGGGTTGCCGCGCGGGTCGAGGAAGCCGATGAGCACGGTGCCCCGGCCCAGCTTCGCGACCTCGTCCGGCGAGGGTGGGTTCACCTTGACGACGACGGGCGCTTTCCACGCGTCGCCGAGTTCGGCGCCGGCCTGGGTGTACGCGTCGTCGCTGAGGTGCGCACCGGCCCCGGCGCCCGGTTCGACGAGGACCCGCAGACCACGTTGCGCGAGCCTCCCGACGAGCTTCGGCACCATGGCCACCCGGCGCTCCCCGGGGCGTGACTCAATCACCACACCCACGGTGAGCTGCTGATGCTGTTCGCTGTCCGCCACACGACCTCCTCATCGGCGAGGAACGATCCGTGGGTTGTACCACGCCGGACCGACAGTCCCCAGCGACCTGAGTCGCAAGTCTCGCCGTATTGCCAGAAGTACGAGCGATGTGCGGAAAACGTTCAGCGAGTCTTCCAGTGTGGAACGCCGAGGAGGATCAAACGCAGCCGTTTTTCCGCCATTCCGGTGATTTTCGGATCTTCACCGGGCCGTGCTTCCAGCAGTTCGACAATCGTCGTGAGCATCACGGAAACGATCAAGTCGGCCAGCATGTGGAGGTCGTCGGTCGGCCACGAGCGCAGCGTCGCGAACCGGGCGAGGTCGATCGCGAGGTCACCGGAGAACATGCGCAGCTCGACGCCGATGGCGCGGGCGAGCGGGCCGCCGCCGTACCGCTCGCGCGTCAGGAACCGGAAGTGGTCCTCGTTGGCGCGCACGAACTGGTGCAGCGTGGCCACCGAGGCGCTGATCATCCCCTGGTAGGTGTCCGGGTCAGTGCGCGCGGACCGGATCATGCCGCGCAGCGTGCGGGTCGTCTCCTCGACGAGCGCGACGCCGAGTTCCTCCATCGACGCGAAGTGGCGGTAGAAGGCCGTCGGCACCAAGCCCGCGCCCTTCGCGACCTCGCGCAGGGAAAGGCTGGCGAACGGGCGGTCGGCCAGCAGGTCCAGCGCCGTGTCCAGCAACGCCTGGCGCGTGCGCTGCTTGCGCTCCTGGCGGCTCACCGGTTCTTCGGACACGCCCTCCAGCGTACGGATGTCCACCGCGTTGCTCACGTCACATCCACCGCCTCTCGCGTTGACAGGTCGTCCACTCATGCCGTGCACTGTTGAGTGTACAGTCGTTCACTGTAATCGAGGAGGTCCGATGACGGCGCTCATGCCCAAGCGGGTCCGCCGGCTCGCCTCGCTCGCCGAGGCGCTGCTCACGCCCCACGGAATGGACCGGTATCTCGAGCTCGTCGACCCCATGCTGGTCCGCCGCGAGGTCCGCGGGCTGGTCACGGCCGTGCGGAAGCAGACGCCCGACAGCGTCACCCTGACCGTGCGGCCGAGCCGCGCGTGGCCCGGCTTCACCGCCGGGCAGTACGTCCGGCTGCAAGTGACGATCGACGGCGTCCGGCGCACGCGCTGCTATTCACCGTGCGGTTCGCAGCACGCCTCCGGCGAACTCGAGTTCACGATCAAGGAGCAGGGCCTGGTCTCCGGGCACCTGAACCACGCGATCGGTGTCGGCTCCGTGGTCGGACTGTCCACACCGGACGGCACGTTCACGCTGCCCGCCACCCGGCCGCGCCGGGTGCTGCTGATCAGCGGCGGCAGCGGGATCACCCCGGTGCTGGCCATGGCGCGCACCCTCGTCGACGAGGGCCACGCCGGCGAGATCGTCTTCCTGCACTACTCGAACGGCCCGTCCGACGTGCTCTACCGCACCGAGCTGGCCGAGCTCGCCGCCCGGCACCCCGGGCTGCGCGTCGTGCACGCGTACACCCACGCGAAGACCGGCGGCGACCTGCGCGGGTTCTTCTCGCCGGAGCACCTCGAGACGGCCGTGCCGTGGTACCGCGACGCGGAAACCTTCGTCTGCGGCCCCAAGCCGCTCATGGACGCCGTCCGTGATCAGCTCGGTGAACGGGTGCACACCGAAGAGTTCACACCGCCCACGTTGACCTTCGACACCGCGAACGCCGAGGGCCAGGTGCGCTTCAAGCGCAGCGGGCGCGAGTGCGCCAACTCCGGGAAGCCGTTGCTGGAGCAGGCGGAGGAGGCCGGGCTTTCCCCGGAGCACGGCTGCCGGATGGGCATCTGCTTCTCCTGCACCCAGCTCAAGACGGCCGGCCGCGTCCGCAACGCCAAGACGGGCGAGGTTTCCGGCGAAGAAGACGAAGAAATCCAGCTCTGCATCTCCGTCCCCGTCGGGGACGTCGAGATCGACGCTTAAGGAGTTCCCACCATGACCGGCCTGCAGGACCGACTCACCCCCGAGCAGGTCGACGAATTCGGCCGCGAGCTCGACGCGCTGCGGCAGCGGATCGTCGACGACCTCGGCCAGGAAGACGTCGACTACATCCACAACGTCATCAAGACCCAGCGCGGCCTCGAGGTCGCCGGGCGGGCGCTGCTGTTCGCCGGGTTCTTCCCGCCCGCGTGGCTCGCCGGTGTCGGCGCGCTGTCGCTGGCGAAGGTCCTCGACAACATGGAGATCGGCCACAACGTCATGCACGGCCAGTACGACTGGACGCGCGACCCGGCGCTGAGCTCGCAGCGCTTCGAGTGGGACAACGTGGCGCCCGCCGAGAACTGGCGGCACTCGCACAACTACATCCACCACACCTACACGAACATCCTCGACAAGGACCGCGACATCGGTTACGGCGTCCTGCGGATGGACCCGGCGCAGAAGTGGCACCCGTACTACCTGGGCAACCCGGCGTACGCGGTGGCGCTGGCGGTGTTCTTCCAGTGGGGCGTGATGCTGCACGACCTGGAGTTCGACCGGATCGTCAAGGGCGAGCGCAAGTGGTCGGACACCACCGAGGTGGTCCGGAAGATGGTCAAGAAGGCGTCCCGGCAGGTCGGCAAGGACTACCTGCTGTTCCCGCTGCTGACCGGCCCGCTCGCGCCGCTGACCTTCGCCGGCAACGCGACCGCGAACCTGGTCCGCAACCTCTGGTCGTTCTCGATCATCTTCTGCGGGCACTTCCCCGCCGACGTGGAGAGCTTCACCGAGGAGGAGACCGAGAACGAGTCGCGCGGCCAGTGGTACCTGCGCCAGATCCTCGGCTCGGCGAACATCACCGGCGGCCCGCTGTTCCACGTGATGAGCGGGAACCTGTCGCACCAGATCGAGCACCACCTGTTCCCGGACATCCCGGCCCGCCGGTACCCGGAGATCGCCGGCGAGGTGCGCGCGCTCTGCGAGAAGTACGGCCTGCCGTACAACACCGGCCCGCTGCACAAGCAGCTGTGGTCGGTGGCGAAGAAGCTGGTGAAGCTCGCGCTGCCGTGGAACGGCGCCCCGCGCGAAGGCGCTACGGTAGAGCGCGACCAGGAACTCCGCGCGGCATAGAAGGACGATGCTCATGGTCGGGCAGTTCGAGAGCGGCAAGGACACGGTCCAGGTGATCACCGAGTCGGCCGCGACCCACATCGGCAACATCGCGACCATCATCACCGGCGCGGTGCGCGACATCGCCCGCGAAACCGGTGACTGGCTCACCGACGTCATCGAGATGCGCGAAGCGGCGCAGAAGGCACGCGAAGACCGCGTCGACCCGGAACTCGACGACTGAGAGCTTCCGCGAGAGCCGCTTTGAGGGCAGTGGCGTCCTCGAAGCGGCTTTCGCGCGCTTCCGGGCGCGAGGATCGTCGGTGTCGGCCGGTAGCGTGGACAACGGGGGGCGCCCCGGCAAGCTCGAGCCGAATTCGCGCTGGGCGGCTCGGCGGCGGCGTCGTGTCGTGCCCGCCCGGGACGGCGGCGCCGGGGTTGCCGCGTCGCGAAAGGTCATCTCATCGGACTGGCCGCGACCGGCGCGCTGCTCGGCGACGTCCACGAGCGACCGCGCCGCGCGTAGCGCAAACGCTTCCGCGAAAGCCGCTTTGAGGGCCACAACGTCCTCGGAGCGGCTTTCGCGCGCTTCCGGGCGCTCGAACCGTCGGTGCCGGCCGGTAGCGTGGAATTCGGGGGCGCCCCCGCCGACCCCGGGGGAAATCCGGATGGGCAGCGCGGCGCCTGCCGGTGAGACTGGAGCCGTGACCAGCCTCTATCTCCCCCGCCCCCACCCGCTCCGCCGGGTGTTTGGGCCGCTGGCCGCGCGGGACTTCTGGGCCGAGTACGCGTGGCTGTGGCTCTCCGGCCCGCTGACGCTGTTCTCGCTGCTCAGCATGCTCGTCGTGCTCGCGCTCGGCCTGTGGCTGACGCCGATCCTCGTCGGGTTCCTCGTGCTCGCCGGCGCCCTGCTCTACGCCCGCGCCCTCGGCGCCGCCCACCGCGGGCTGGCCCGGGTGCTGCTCGGCGTGAGCGTGCCCGCCCCGCGCCGTCCCGAGCTGAAACCCGGCCTATGGAGCTGGGTGAAGGCCCGCGTCGGCGACCCGGCGGGCTGGCGCACGGCCGGCTACCTGCTGCTGCGGCTCCCGCTGACCCTCGCCGGGCTGTTCACGGTGTTCACCGCGACGTCCTTCGGCCTGGCCGCGACGAGTTACGCCTTCCTCTGGTTCCCGCTCGGCACGCAGCGGATGCCGGTCTTCGACATCTACGCCGAGGGCTGGGCGGGCGCGCTCGCTTGGTCGGCATCGGGGCTGCTGGTGCTGGTCGCGCTGCCGTGGGTGGTGCATGCCTTCGTCGCGCTCGACCGGCTGCTCGTGGTCGGGCTGCTCGGCGAGCGCGTGCTGTCCGAACGCGTCCGCGACCTGGAGGCCAGCCGGGCGACGGCGGTCGAGGACTCGGCACTGCGGCTGCGCCGGATCGAGCGTGACCTGCACGACGGCGCCCAGGCCCAGCTCGTGGCGCTGGCGATGAAACTCGGGCTGGCCAAGGACGAGCTGGACGCCGGCGACCTCGACGTCGCCCAGGTCCGGCAGCTGGTCACCGCGGCGCACACCAACGCGAAGCAGGCCCTGACCGAGCTGCGCGACCTCGCCCGCGGTATCCACCCGGCGGCCCTGGACGCGGGCCTCGACGTGGCCCTGTCGACGCTGGTCGCGACGTCCGGCATGGACGCGCGGGTCACCGTGGACCTGCCCCGCCGTCCACCGCCGTCGCTGGAGACGATCGTCTACTTCAGCGCCGCCGAGCTGCTGACGAACGCCGCGAAGCACGGCGGGGCGACGCTGGCGGAGATCCGCGAGGACCGTGACGTGCTGTGGCTGCTCGTGCGCGACAGCGGCGAGGGTGGCGCCCGGATCGTGCCCGGCGGCGGGCTGGCCGGGGTGGCCGAACGGCTGCGGACGGTCGACGGCGAGCTGGCCGTGAGCAGCCCGCCGGGCGGTCCGACCGAAGTGACCGCGCGGGTGCCGCTGCCCCGCTAGGGTCGGCGGCATGCGGATCGTCATCGCGGAGGACTCCACCATCCTGCGCCAGGGCCTCGTGGAGCTGCTGACCTTCCGAGGCCACGAGGTGGTCGCCGCGGTGAAGGACGCCGACGCCCTGCGCGCCGCGGTGACCGGGCACGACCCGGATGTGTCCATTGTGGACATCCGAATGCCGCCGTCGCACACCGACGAAGGACTGCGGGCGGCGATCGCGCTGCGCGCCGAGCTGCCCGGCTGCGCGATCCTGCTGTTCTCCCAGTACGTTGAGACGAAGTACGCGTCGCAATTGCTGGCCGACCGCGCGGGCGGTGTCGGCTACCTGCTGAAGGACCGCGTCGCCGAGGTGTCGGACTTCCTGGACGCGCTGCGCCGGGTCGCGGACGGCGAGACGGTGCTCGACCCCGAAGTCGTCAGCCAGCTGTTCTCGGCGACCCGCCGGACCGACGCGCTCAGCGGGCTCACCCCACGCGAGCGCGAGGTGCTGGGCCTGATGGCCGAAGGCCGGTCGAACTCCGCCGTCGCGGCGAAGCTGTTCCTCTCGGCCGGGTCGGTGGAGAAGTACGTGACGTCGATCTTCGGCAAGCTGGGGCTGCCACCGTCCGAAGGGGACAACCGCCGGGTGCTGGCCGTGTTGCGCTACCTGGATTCCTGAGCGAGCATCCCGTCGGCGAAGGCCCGTAGCCCGCGCGCGAAGGTGTCGCGGAACCGGTGGCCGCTCCCTAGGCTGGAGTCCATGTACTCCACCGAGATCGAGGTCCGCACCGGCTCCGAAGCCGTCGTCCACGACCTCACCCACGAGGCCGAGGCCTTCCTGCGCGACGCGGACGCACACGACGGGCTGCTGCACGTCTGGGTCCCGCACGCCACCGCGGGCCTGGCGATCCTCGAGACGGGCGCGGGCAGCGACGAAGACCTGCTGACCGCGCTCGACGAGCTCCTCCCCCGCGACGGCCGGTGGCGGCACCGGCACGGGAGCCCGGGACACGGCCGTGACCACGTGCTTCCCGCGCTGGTACCGCCCTACGCGACCGTTCCGGTGCTCGGCGGCGTGCTCGCGCTGGGCACCTGGCAGTCCATCTGCCTAGTGGACACCAACCTCGACAACCCGGTCCGGAAGGTGCGGTTCAGCTTCCTCGCGGGCTGACCGGTCGGGCCACAGCACGACCAGCAGCCCGGCGGCCAGCAGGGTGCCGAGCACCCAGACGCCGATCGTGACGTCGGGCGCGCCCGGCACACCCTGCAGCAGGCTGCGCAGGCCTTCAGCCGAGAAGCGGAACGGCGTCCACGACCACAGCAGCGTGCGGTACGCCGGGTTCAGCAGCTCCGGCGCCTGCCCGGCGACGGCGGGCGCGACCAGGTAGAGCGGGCCGAGCACGGCCATCGCGCGCAGGCCGAGCAGGCGCAGCAGGCCGGCCTGCACGGCCGCGAAGGCCGTCGCGGCGAGGAACACGAAGCCGAGGACGTCCACGGTCAGCGGCAACGCGGCGTCCCACAGCGCGAAGAACCCGGCGACCACGGCCGTGACCAGCACGCCGGCCCCGACGACCTGCAGGAACCGGGCGCCCGCGCCGAGGGTGCGCCCGGTGCGCTTCGCCAGCTGCGTCAGCGCCAGGCCGGCGACGAGCGCGCCGATCCAGGCCAGGGCGCTCGCGGCCAGCGGCGCGGTCCGCCCGGCGAGGCTCACCGGGTGCAGCACCTCCTGCTTCGGCACACCCGCGAGCGCGCTCGCGGCGCCGGTCAGCGCCTGCTGCGCGACCTGGGTGCCCGCCGGGTTGACCGCGCCCGAGGTGACGACCGTCGCGGACGGCCCGGGCCCGAGTTCGAGCACGCCGTAGACCTTCTTGTCCTCCAGCAGACTGCGCGCCTCGGACGAGGCCGCGGCGGTCCAGTCGAGCTGGCCGCCGCCGTGCGCGGCGAGCTGACCCGCGACCCCCGGCGGCGCGACGACCGCCACGGGGACGTGGTCCGGCGCGACGGTGGCCTGCGCGCCGAAGGTGAGGAACCCGAGCACCACCGCCACCAGCGCGCCGGCCACGGCGGCGACCAGGGCGAGCGCCCCGGCGGGGCGCCGGACAGGACTAGTCATGACAGCTCCCGTTATTCGTCATGCGTTGAATTGTCTTCAAGGTAGAAGCCGCCGCCGAAGAAGTCAACACGTGTTGAATAGTGCCGCCGGTAACCTCGACCCCGTGACGAAGACGCGGCTGGTGCTCTGGGACATCGACCACACGCTGGTGGACTTCACCGGCCTCGGCGCGGCTTGGTACACCGCGGCCCTGGCCGCGACGACCGGCGCCGAACTGAAGACCTACCCGGACTTCGGGGGCCGCACCGAGCGGGCGATCAGCAGCGACCTGCTCACCGCGCACGGCATCGAGCCGACCGAGGAACTGCTCCAGGCGCTCTGGAAGGCGCTGATCGCGGAGTCCGAGCGCGCCGTCGCCCACCTGCCGACCAGCGGCCGGGCCCTGCCGGGCGCCGCCGCGGCGTTGACGGCGTTCGCCGGGCACGACGAAGTCGTCCAGTCGCTGGTCACCGGCAACCTGCCGGAGATCTCGCGGCACAAGCTCGCCGCGTTCGGCCTGGACGAGCACCTCGACCTGGCGATCGGTGGTTACGGCACGCTCTCCGCGCACCGCCCGGACCTGGTCCCGCACGCCGTGGCGCGGGCGGCGGCCAAGCACGGCGCGCCGTTCGCCGCCGACGCCGTGGTCGTCATCGGCGACACCCCGAGCGACGTCGAAGCCGCGCTGGCCCACGGCGCGATCGCGGTCGCCGTCGCGACCGGGCACTACCCCGCGGCGGAGCTCCAGGCCGCGGGCGCACACACCGTGCTGCCGGACCTGGCCGACACCGACGCCGTCCGGAGGGCCGTTCTCGGCTGACGACCCCGAAAGTCATCGTCCTTCCGACCGGGATGACCCTCAGTCCGAAGGAGGACTCCCCTAAGGGAAATCTCGCTCTGCCGTCGGATGTCCGGAACGCCCGCGCCCGCAAGACTTCTGGGCATGACTGAAACAGCGTCGGCGGGCCCGCTCGCCGGAGGGGGACGCATCCGCGGCACGGTCGCGGTTCTGCGGCAGCGACTGCCGTTCACCAGCAGTGTCGTGCTCGCCATGCTCCTGCTGGCCGTCGCGACCGGGGCGCTCTGGAGCGCCGCCGAAGACCGCGCGGCCTACCCGTTCATCGCCTACGGACTACCCTCGCTGGAGGCGGGCCGGTGGTGGACGATGCTCACCGGGCCCTTCTTCGCCGTCATCCCCTGGTACTACCTCCCGATGGTCGGCAGCTTCGCGCTCTTCGCCGGCTTCGCCGAGTGGCAGCTGGGGACCCGGCGCGCGATGGCCGTGACGATCGGCGGCCAGTTCGTCTCGGTGCTCGTCGCGACCCAGTTCCTCGCGCTGAGCCGCAACTCCGGCTGGCTGTGGGCCGAGCGGATGGCGGGCAGCCTCGACGTCGGGTTCTCCGGCGGTGCGCTCGCCGCCGTCGCGGTCGCCAGCGCGACGCTGCGGCCGCCGTGGCGCCTGCGGCTGCGGGCCGGGCTCTGCGTGTACGCCGGTGTCGCGATCATCTACGTCGGCACGCTCGCCGACCTCGTCCACTTCTTCGCGCTGGTGCTGGCCATCCCGCTCGGGAAGCGGCTCGTCGGCCCGCGCGGCGTGACCGGCACCGCGGGGCCGAACGTGCGGGAATGGCGGCTGCTGATCGTCGCCGGCCTGCTGCTGCTCACCGTCGCCGAGGTCGTGATGTTCCTGGTTCCCGGCGACGGCCCGTTCGGGTCCGCGGACGGCGTTTCGCTGACGGCGCCGGAGCTGGCGATCCTCGTCCTGCTGGTGGTGCCGATGCTCAACGGGCTGCGCAAGGGCGGCCGCGTCGCGTGGCGCTGGGCCGTCGCGCTCTCGCTGTTCGTGACGCTGCAAGGGCTCGCGGCCGCCACCGTGATCGGGCTGGCCGACGTCTTCGGCGGCGACTACGACACCGCGGGCCTGCCGCTGTTCTTCGTGGACAATCTCTTGTGGACGGTCGAGCTGATCGTCCTGATCGCCGGGCGCCACGCTTTCCGGGTGCCGTCGCGGCGCCGGCTGCGGCGCCACGCGCAAGGTCCGGGCGTGGCGCTGGCCCGTACGCTGCTCGGGCGGCACGGCGGCAGCACGCTGTCGTGGATGACGACGTGGCCACGCAACACGTACTTCGTCCGCGAGGACGGCCGGTCCTACCTCGCCTACCGCCGCCACGCGGGCGTCGCCGTCGCCCTCGGCGACCCGATCGCCCCGGACGGCACCGCGGCGGCGACGGTCACCGAGTTCGCCGCCATGTGCGAGAACTCCGGCCTGGTGCCGTGCGTGTTCTCGGCGACGGAAGCGACCGTCGCGGCGACGCGTGAGCTGGGCTGGCAGCACGTCCAGGTGGCCGAGGACAACGTGCTCGACCTCGCGGACCTCGAGTTCCGCGGCAAGGCGTGGCAGGACGTCCGGTCGGCGCTGAACAAGGCCGCCAAGCAGCACATCGACTTCCGGCTGGTCCGCTTGGCCGACCAGCCGGAACCCATCCTCGCCCAGGTCCGGGCGTTGTCGGAGGAGTGGATGTCGGGCAAGGGCATGCCGGAGATGGGCTTCACCCTCGGCGGGCTCGACGAGGCGATGGACCCGGCGACCCGCGTCGGCCTCGCGGTGGACGCGGAGGGCGTCGTCCACGGCGTCACGTCCTGGCTCCCGGTCTACACCGGCGCGGGCCAGGTCGGCGGCTGGACGCTGGACGTCATGCGCCGCAGCGCCCACGGCTTCCGCCCGGTGATGGAGTTCCTCATCGCGTCGGCCTGCCTGGCCTTCCGCGAAGAGGGCGCGCGGTTCGTGTCGCTGTCGGGCGCGCCGCTGGCCCGCAGCGCCGCCGGGGCACCCACGCGCACGATCGACCGGACGCTGGAGTCCCTGGGCCGCGTGATGGAGCCGTACTACGGGTTCCGTTCGCTGCACGCGTTCAAGGCGAAGTTCCAGCCGCGGCACGTCCCGCTGTACCTGGCGTTCCGCGACGAGGCCGACCTGCCGCGGATCGGGCTGGCGCTGAGCCGCGCGTACCTGCCGGACGTCCGGCTGCGCGAACTGGCGAAGCTGGTCAGTAGCTCTCGGGGACGCTGATCCGCTGCGGGAACCGGATCTTGCGACGACCGACGACGTTCTGGTCCTTCTCGATCAGGGCGCCGTCGGTCAGCCGGAGCCAGTGCCCGTTGCGGGAGTCGCTGAACGCGATCATGACGCCTGGTGTCAGGTCCGTGTCGAGGCGCGCCTCGGGCACCGCCATGCGCCACTTCCCCGGCGGGAGCACGGCGAAGAGGTACTCGTCGTCTTCGATCTCCGGCCCCCGGTGCAGGGTGGAGCCGGTCATCGGCAGGCTCCGCACGAGGTCGAACGACACGACGACGTGGTTGACCGCCTCGGCATTGGCGTTGGACACGACCATGTGGGTGCGGCGCCCGTCCCGCTCGATCCACGCGGTGACCTTCGACGCCTGCTCCTGCCGCTCGCGCCGGTCCCGCTGCCGCCGGTCGGCCCGCGCCACCCGGCCGTCCCGGATGGCGATCCACAGCGCGACGGCCACGGCCGCGACGGTCCCGACGGCTCCCGCCCACTGCCCGGCCGCGCCCCACCACTCCGGGCTGCGCGCCCGCGTCGTCCAGCCCCAGGCCTTGGCCAGCAGCGGTCCGAACAGGAGCAGGAACCCGGCGGCGCCCAGGACGCCGAACGCGCCGGCGCGGAGCCGGGCGAGCCGCTTGTCCATGGGCCCACCCTGCCGGACCCCGGCGCTCAGCGGTAGGTGGTCGGCGGCGGGGTCGTCGTGCTGCGGCCGGTCGCCGGGACGAACCGGTAGCTCTTCAGGATCCCCAGCAGGTCCTCGCGGATCGTCGGCCCCGCGCGGTCGCTGTCGGCGTAGGCGACGACCACCCCCGACGCGCCGCCGGTGCCGAACGCCAGCGCGGCGACCACGGCGTGCTTCGCCGCGCACTGGCCGGTTTCGGTCGGGATCACCTCGGCGACCACGATCCGCGCCGGGGCCTTCGTGCCGTCGGCTTTCGTGATCTGCGCGTCCGTGCCGGCGTCCGGGGTCACCGCGGCCGGCGGCCCGTTGTCCGGGCTGAACGCGCTGACGCCGAGGTCGGTCACGGCCTTGCGCGCGGCCTCGCCGTTGTCCGCCACCGGCTCGGTGGTGACCCCTGCGCCGCCGAGGCTGGCGTGCTCGCAGAAGTCCTTACCCAGGAACGCGCTCGTGATCAGCCTGATGCCGGGCACCGCGGCGGTCTTCTCCCAGCCGTGGAGCGTGCCCGGCTCGGGCTTCCAGGCCGGCGGGACGTCGTAGGCGTACGAGCCGTCCTTGGCCGCGACGGACTGCCAGCCGCTCACCGCGGCCGGGACGACCACCCGCGGCGCCGGCGTCTCGACCACCGGCGTCCGCGGCACGGGTGTCGAGGCCGGCCGGTGCGACTTGCCGACGCCAAGCGCGTTCAGCACGCCCGCGATCAGCGCGATGAGCACCAGGCCGACCCACGGCGCCCGCGAGGAGCGTCGCCACTTCGGCGGCTTCGGGGCGGGGCGGATCCGCTTCGGCTCGGCCCGCGGCGCGTCGAAACCTCCGCTGGACGGGAAGCGCGGCGCGTCCGCGGGCTCGTAACCACCGAACCCGCGAAGCGCCGCGTTGTCCTCGTACCCCGGCGTCGTGTCGTCGCGCCGGCGGAACCGGCTCATCAGGACCGGACGAGCTTGACCAAGTGCTCGACGACGGCGTCGACCGCGATCTCCTCGCGCTCGCCGCTGCGCCGGTCCTTGACCTCGACGACGCCGTTGGCCAGGCCGCGCCCGACCACCAGGATGGTCGGCACGCCGACCAGCTCGGCGTCGGCGAACTTGACACCCGGCGTCGCCTTGCGGTCGTCGAGGATGATCTCGAGCCCGGCGGTGTCCAGCTCGGCGGCGAGCTTCTCGGCGCCGGCGCGCACCGCGTCGTCCTTGCCCGCGATGACGATGTGCACGTCGAAGGGCGAGACCTCGCGCGGCCAGATGATGCCGAGCTCGTCGTGGTTCTGCTCGGCGAGCACGCCGACCAGCCGCGAGACGCCCACGCCGTAGGAGCCCATCGTGATCCGGATCGGCTTGGAGTCGGGGCCGAGCGCGTCCAGCTCGAACGCGTCGGCGTACTTGCGGCCGAGCTGGAAGATGTGCCCGATCTCGATGCCGCGCGCGGCGACCAGGGTGCCGTGGCCGTCCGGCGAAGCGTCGCCCTCGCGGACCTCGGCGGCCTCGATGGTGCCGTCGGGCGTGAAGTCGCGGCCGGCGAGCAGGTCGACGACGTGGTGGTCGGGCTTGTCCGCCCCGGTGACCCAGGCGGTGCCGGGCACGATCCGGGGGTCGGCGAGGTAGCGCACGCCGTTGTCCTGCAGGGCCTTCGGGCCGATGTAGCCCTTGACCAGGAACGGGTTCTTGGCGAAGTCGGCCTCGTCGAGCAGCGCGACCTCGGCGGGCTCGAGTGACGCTTCGAGGCGCTTCATGTCCACTTCGCGGTCACCGGGGAGCGCGACGCAGACGAGGTCCCACTCCTTCGCACCCGGCTGACGCGCCTTGAGCATGACGTTCTTCAGCGTGTCCGCGGCGGTGAACTCGCGGCCGAGCCCGGCCGCGTTGAGGAAGTTCACCAGCGACTCGATGGTCGGCGTGTTCGGCGTGTGGTGCACCTGCGCCTCGGGACGGCCCTCGATCGGCTGCGCGGGCGGCGCGGGCGTCACGACGGCTTCGACGTTCGCCGCGTAACCCGACTCGGTGCTGCGGACGTAGGTGTCCTCGCCCGTCTCGGCGACCGCGAGGAACTCCTCCGACGCCGAGCCGCCCATGGCCCCCGACGTCGCCTTGACCACGACGTATTCGAGGCCGAGGCGGTCGAACAGCTTCGTGTAGGCGGCGCGGTGGGCCTGGTACGAGCGCTCCAGGCCCTCGTCGTCGAGGTCGAACGAGTACGAGTCCTTCATGACGAACTCGCGGCCGCGCAGGATGCCGGCGCGGGGGCGCGCTTCGTCGCGGTACTTCGTCTGGATCTGGTAGAGCGTGACGGGGTAGTCGCGGTAGGAATTGAACTCGCCCTTGACCGTCAGCGTGAACAGCTCTTCGTGCGTCGGACCGAGCAGGTAGTCGGCACCCTTGCGGTCCTTCAGGCGGAACAGGCTGTCGCCGTACTCGGTCCAGCGGCCGGTCGCCTCGTAGGGCTCCTTCGGCAGCAGCGCGGGGAACTGGATCTCCTGCGCGCCGATGGCGTTCATCTCGTCGCGCACCACGGCCTCGATGCGGCGCAGCACGCGCAGGCCGAGCGGCAGCCACGAGTACCCGCCCGGGGCGACCCGGCGGACGTAGCCGGCGCGTACCAGGAGCCGGTGGCTCGGTACCTCGGCGTCCGCCGGATCCTCGCGCAACGTGCGAAGGAACAACGACGAAGTCCTGGTGATCACTGCGGGGCTCCCTGCGCCAAGCGGGTGTGAAAGTCCCGCTCAGGGTAGTCACTCCCCCCGTCATGACTCCAACGGGTTACTCGACGGGCCGTTTTTGTCGGTGGTGATCGCTAGCGTCCGGGTCATGAAACTTCGCATGGCCATGATCACGATCGACTGCGCGGATCCGCGCGGGCTCGCGGAGTTCTGGACGGCGGCGCTCGGCACGACCGTCGCCCAGGACTTCGGGGGCGAGTTCCTGTTCCTCGCCCCACCGGAGGGCGGGCTGTCGCTGGGGCTCCAGCGGGTGCCCGAGCCACGCGCAGGCAAGAACAGGGTCCACATCGACCTCGGTGCCGAAGACCGGGAACAGGAGGTGAAACGACTGGTGGCGCTGGGCGCGACCGAGCAGGCGCGGCACGAGGTGCCGGGCTTCGCGTGGACGGTGCTCTCGGATCCGGAGGGCAACGAGTTCTGCGTGTCCGGCTCGCACGGCGGGTAGTTCCCGGCCGCCGGTCCGGCCCCGCGCCGCCGCGGCGGCGCGGGTAGAACTGGCGGCATGAGCGCTCGCGTACTGCTGCCGTGGACCGACATCGAAGTGCCGGAGGGGATCGAGGCCGCGTATTACGACGGTCTTGGCGCGCCTCCGCCGGCGCTCGGCGATGTCGAGTTCTACGTGCTGCCGTACGATCGCGGGCCGGAGCCACCTCGGCTGATCGAGGAGCTGCCCTCGTTGCGCGTGGTGCAGTCCCTGTCGGCCGGGGTGGAGACCCTGGTCCCGCTGCTGCCCGCCGGCGTCCGCCTGGCCAACGGACGCGGCCTGCACGACCTGAGCGTCGCCGAGCACGCACTGGCGCTGATTCACGCGAGCCAGCGGGACCTGCCCCGCTGGCTCGCCCAGCAGGAGCGCCGGGAGTGGGTTCGCGAGCACACGCGGTCGCTCGCGGACAGCCGGGTGCTCCTGGTCGGGTACGGCTCGATCGGGCGGGCCATCGAGCGGCAGCTGCTGGCGGCCGAAGCGCTGGTCACCAGGGTGGCGAGGCCGGGCCCCCCCGCCGCCGGGGGGGACCGCGGCGGCGCCCGGCCCCCCCGGCGGGCCCCAGCCCCCCACGGGGTGCACCGCCGCC
>NZ_JBICSQ010000046.1:0-66517 GCF_043197175.1 Amycolatopsis sp. NPDC049252 | reverse complement strand
GGCCGAGCAGCGCCCGGGCCGTGTCCACCTGGGCCAGCGCCTCGTCCACCCGGCCGGCCACCTCCAGCGCCCAGGCCAGCCGGGTGTGCAGCACGGCCCGGCGCGCGGGAGTGAGCCCGTCGAACTGGTCGAGCGCGGCGACCGAAGAAAGGGCCCGGTCCACCAGGCCGTCCTCGGCCAGGGCCAGCAGCAGCTGTTCCAGGGTGTCGGCGCGGGACGCCGGGTCGCCGGCGAGCAGTTCCCACGCCTGGCTCAGCAAGGCGACGGCCGCGGTGGTCGCGCCCCGGTCCAGCGCGCGCCGGCCGCTCTCGGCGAACAGCCGTCCGGCGGCGGGCCGCTGGTCGGCCGCCAGGCGCAGGGTGGCGGCCAGCTCGCACCACTCCCCCGGCAGGCCGGGGTGCAGCGAGTCCACGGCGTCGGCCGCGCGGGCCGCTAGCCGGACCCGGTCGTCGTCGCCGAGCTGGGCCAGCACCGCCGCCCGGCCGAGCGGGTGCCGGAAGGCGTACCAGCCGGTGCCGGTGTCCGGTTCGACCAGCGGGCCGGCCAGGTCGTCGCGCAGCAGGCCCACGACGTCGTCCTCGGTCAGGCCGGTGGCGCGGGCGAGCGCGGCGAGCGGGAACCGGGGACCGAACAGCACGGCCGCGGAGAGCACGTCCCGGGTGCGCTCGTCCAGCCCGGCGATGCGAGTGGCCAGGGGGCGGGCCAGTGCGGGCGGCAGCACCGGGTCGGCCCGGTCCGCGAGCCCCCAGAGCGCGCCCTCGCGGACCACGACCTTCTCCTGCACCAGCGCGGTGACGACCTCCTCGGCCAGGAACGGGTTGCCGGCGCTGCCCGCCCACACCAGCTCCAGCGCCTCGGCCGGCACCGTCTCCGGGTCGGTGTCCAGGCGGGCTCCCACCAGCGCGCGCAGGTCGGCCCGGGTCAGCCGGGCCGGCTCGATCAGCCGGCCGCGGCCGCGCTGCGCGGCGTCGCGGACCAGGGCGAGCGCGGCGCCGTCCGTCTCGCGCAGCCCGCAGAGCAGCAGGGTCGGCTGCCGGTCGACGTTGTCGATCAGGTACTCGAGCATGGCCAGCGACGCGGTGTCCGCGTCGTGCAGGTCGTCCAGGGCGAGCAGGCAGCCCCGCCCCTCGCCGGCCACCCCGGTCAGCCGCAGCACGGCCTCGCCGAGGGTCACCGGCGACTCGACGGCGGGACCGGCGGGCGGATCGCACCACTCGGGCACCAGCCGACCCAGAACCGTGGCGTAGGAGCCGAGTGCGGACGGCTCGACCGGTTCCGTTCGGAGGAGGTGCAGAATTGCTTCGGTAAATGGGCGGAACGACACCGATGGTCCGATTGCGCTCGCCCGCCCGCGCAACAGCGCCATCCCCGCCGTGTTCGCCAGTTCGATACCCTCGGTTATCAACCGGGACTTGCCGATTCCACTTTCCCCCACGACGAACACGGCTCCGCCGCGCCCATCCCGGGCAGCTGACAACGCATCGTCCACCACCCGTAACTCTTCGCTCCGACCGACCACAATTAGTGAGCGGTATTCCATGACGGAGAATGCTAATCGATTCTCACGGACCACGCCGTGCGTAATTGTGCTCGACGCTGACGATATTTTTGACCGCAGCCGATCGGGGTAGTGAACGGCGTTTCATGATCGGGCAATCGAATTTCCGGACGGGCCGGACGCAAACCGACGGGGACCTTAGCGGGCCGGGCGCGCGCCGTCATGCGGGGCGGGCCCGCATGTTTTGGGGTCACCCGCCGGCCGCACGCTCGCCCGGCTCGGCGGCCCGGGTTGACCCTCACAGCGTTCGCGCAGGTCAACGACGTCGCCGTGGTGCGTGCGGGTGCCGCGGGAACCTGGGGGTCCGTGACCGAAGCGGGACGCTCCGTCACCGGTCGAGGGTGGAAACACGAGCCGGACCCGAGGAGGACTCATGGGCGAACCCGTCGCCGTCAGCGTCGTCGCGCAGGACCCGATGCTCGAAGCCGGGGTGACCGTGGCGGTGCACGGCTGTCCCGACGTCGACGTCTCCCCACCGGGAGTGCCGCCGGCGGTCACCGTGGTCATCGTCGACGAGCTGGGTGAGCACGAACTGGACCTGGTGCGCGCGACCCGCACCGCGGCCCACCGGCCGGAGGTGGTGCTGGTGGCCACCGAGCTGACCCCCACCCAGGCGCTGCACGCGATCGCCACGGGCGCCCGCGGCCTGCTGCGCCGCCGGGAGACCGACCCGGACAGACTGGCCCGCACGGTGCTGGCCGCCGCGGCGGGTGACGCCGCGATGCCGCCGGACCTGCTCGACCACCTGCTGGACCACACCGCCGCCCATCGGCCCCCGGGCTCGGCCGGGCTCGGGCTGAGCGACCGCGAGCGGGCGGTGTTCCGGCTGGTCGCGGACGGCCGGGAGACCGGCGAGATCGCCCGCGAGCTGAGCTACTCCCAGCGCACGGTGGCGGGGGTCGTCCACGACGTGACCAACCGGTTCCGGCTGCGCAACCGGGCGCATGCGGTGGCGTACGTACTGCGGGCGGGTCTGCTGTGACCGGGCGCGAAGGGCCGACGCCGGGGAGCGCGGGCCGGCCGGGCGAGCTGGCCGAGGCCCGACGCGAACCGGCGACCCAGGAGAGCGCGGCACCGCCGAATGGCACATCCGGCGCAGAGTCGGCCGCGACACCGCCCCGGAACAGCGCGCTCCAAGCGGGCGAGCTTCCCGCGAACCGGCGCGAACCGCCGACCTCCGAGAGCGCGGTCCCACGCCGGCCCGGCGACCCCCGACCCGGCGAGGTTTCGCCGAACTGGCGCGAACCGGAGTACGCGATGCCGCCGGCCGAGGAGGTGCGGGTGCGGGTCGCCGCGCCTGATGCGGCTCTGCGGGCGAACATGCACACCGCGCTGGATCGGGCCGGGGTGCCGCTGGCCCGGGAGCCGTCGTCCGATGCGGTCCTGCTGGCCGCTGCGTCCACTGTGGACGAAGCGCTTGCGGACTGCCCTGCCGGGGACCAGGCGGGGATCGTCGTCGTCGCGGATCGGTTGCCTGCCGATGGGGTGCGCCGGGCCGTGCGGGCCGGGGCCGCGGTGCTCGTCCAGTCCGCCAGGGCCACCCCGGCGCGGCTGGCCGCGGCGGTGCGCTCGGCCCACGACGGCGACGGCCGCCTCCCGCACGAGGCGCTGGTCCGGCTGCTGGGCACCGACCGGCGGAAACAGGCGGCCCCACCGCGGCTGACCGCCCGCCAGCTGGTCATGCTGCGGCTGATGGCCGAGGGTCTGGACAACATCGGCATCGCCCGGGCGCTGTCCTGCTCGGCGCACACCGTGAAGAACGTGATCTACGACCTGATGAGCCGCCTCCAGGCCCGCAACCGCGCACACGCGGTGGCCGCCGGCGTGCGCGCCGGCCTGATCTGACCTGAAGTCCGTGAATGTCGCATTGAGGGACTCTGAGTCCCTCAATGCGACATTCACGGACTTGGGACGGGCGGCCACGCGGCATGGGTAGAAGCTGCAGAACTGGGCGCACCCGGCGGGTGCCGCCGCTTCCCTGGTGAGCGCCCATGCCGGCGAAGCAGACTCGGCCGGGGACAACACCCGGGAGGCCGAAAGTGCATGACGGGGTCAACGACGGCGGCACACAGGTGTCGTTCGCGCAGCGGCGGCTCTGGTTCGCCCAGCAGCTCGACCCGGACTCGGCGGACTACCTGCTGCCGCTCGCTTTGCGGCTGTCCGGCGACCTGGACACCGACGCCCTCATCCGGTCGCTGACCGCGATCGTCGACCGGCACGAGGTGCTGCGGACCCGGTTCGCCGCCGTCGACGGCGAGCCCCGGCCGCAGGTCGAGCCGCCGGGACGGGCGCGCGTGCACCGGACCCGGGCCCGTGACGCCGCCGAGCTGTTCGACCGGGAGCTGAGCCGGCCGATGGACCTCGCGGCCGCCCCGCCCGTGCGCCTCGCCCTGGCGCGCCTCGATTCCGGGGACCACCTCCTGCTCGTGGTCGTGCACCACATCGCCGTGGACGGGCGGTCCTGGGACGTCCTGCTCGACGAGCTCGCGGCCGGTTACCGGGGTGAGCCGGTGGCGCCGCCGACGACGAAGTACGCCGACGTCGCCCGAAAGCAGCGTGAACGGCTGTCCGGTGCGCGGCTGGAGCGGCTGCTCGAACACTGGCGCACCCGGCTGGCCGGGCTCGGCCCGCTCGACCTGCCGACCGACCGGCCACGCCCGGTCTTCTGGGACGGCGCGGGTGACGTCGTGCGCTTCACCATCCCCGCCGAGCTGGTCGCCGCGGCGGACGAACTCGCCAAGACCCACCGCGTCACCCGGTACATGCTGCTGCTGGCCGTGTACCAGGCCCTGCTCGCGCACTACTGCGGCCGCGACGACATCGCCGTCTGCACCACGCTTTCCGACCGCACCCGGCCCGAGCTGGCCGGGCTGATCGGGCCGTTCGTCAACACCGTCGTGCAGCGCACCGACCTGAGCGGCGGCCCGGGTTTCACCGAACTGCTGGGCCGCGTCCGGGACACCGTGCTGAGCGGCCTCTCCGCGGCCGAGGCGCCGTTCGAGCAGGTGGTCGGCGCGGTCAGCACCGAGCGCGACCTGTCCCGCCACCCGCTCGCCCAGGCCTCCTTCACCCTGGTCAACACCGCGCTCGCGCCGATCCGGCTGCCCGGCCTGGACGCCGAGCTGGTGCCGCCGCCGCTGGTCGGCGCGCCGATGGACGTCTTCCTCGACCTCAACCTCCGCCCCGACGGCGGGCTCGCCGCCCGGCTGCAGTACGCCACCACGCTCTTCGACGCCGGCACCATGCAGCGGTTCAGCGAGGGCTACCGGACGCTGCTGGCCGCGGTGCTCGCCGCGCCCGAGACCCCGGTGGCCGACCTCGCGGCCGCGTTGGGCCCCCTCCGCGAACACGCACAGACACCGGATTACTTTGCGGTACAAGGAGATCCCCACCAGACGGCGGTCGTCGACGCCGAGCGTGAAGTGACCTACGCCCAGCTCGACACGATGGTCGAGGGACTGGCCGGCGCGTTGCACGCGCGTGGCGTGAACCGCGGCGACGCCGTGGCCGTGTGCGTCGGACGCGGGGTGTGGTCGGTGGCCGCGATGCTCGCGATCTGGCGGGCGGGCGGGGTGTACGTGCCGTTGGATCCCGCGCTGCCAAACGAACGACAGCGGTTCATGGTGTCCGAAGTGGACGTCACCCACGTGATCGCCGACGCCGGGACAACCCACCTCGAGGTGCCGGTCGTGCCGGTGACCGAGACCGGGCCGCCCGCACCGGCCGGAACGCCGCACCCGAACGACCTCGCCTACGTCATCTTCACCTCGGGCTCCTCGGGGCGTCCCAAGGCCGTCGGGGTCGAACACCGCGCCATGGCGGCGCACGTCGCAGCACTGCGCGAGCACTTCGGAATCACCGCCGCCGACCGCGTGCTGGCGTTCTCCTCGTTCTCGTTCGACGCGTCACTGGACCAGCTGCTGCCCGCGCTGAGCACCGGCGCGACCGTGCTCGTCCGGCCGGACGAGCAGTGGCTGCCGTCGCGGCTGTCCACGATCGTCCGGGACCACAGCCTCACCGTGCTGAACCTGCCGCCGACGTACTGGTCGGAGCTGGCCTTCGCGCTCACCGAGGCCACCGCGCCCGCCCTGCGTTCGCTGCGGCTGCTGATCCTGGGCGGCGAAACCATCCCGCCCAGCGCGCTCGCCGCGTGGCGGCAGCACGTCCCCTGGGTCCGGGTCGGCAACGCCTACGGCCCCACCGAAACCGTCGTCACCGCGACCGTGCACGACCTGTCCACAGTGGACGACATCGTCCCCATCGGACGACCGCTGGGCAGCAGGCGCACCTACATCGTGGACGCGCAAGACCGCCTGGCGCCCACCGGCGAGCTGCTCATCGGCGGCCAAGAACTCGCCCGTGGCTACCTGGGCCGTCCCGGACTGACGGCGGAACGCTTCGTGCCCGACCCCTTCGGTGGCACCGGTGGGCGGCTCTACCGCACCGGCGACCTGGTGCGCCGCCGTCCGGACGGCGCGCTGGAGTTCCTGGGCCGGGTGGACGACCAGGTCAAGGTGCGCGGGTTCCGGATCGAACTCGGCGAGGTCGACGCGGCGCTGGCCCGCTGTGATGGCGTCCGCGCCGCCGCGTCCGCCGTGCGCCGGGACCCGCAGGGCGGGCAGACGCTGATCGGCTACGTCGTCGGCGAGACCGAAGGGGTGCGCGCCGAGTGCGGGCAGTGGCTGCCGGCCTACGCCGTGCCCACCGAAATCGTGGCCTTGGACGCGCTTCCGGTGAACGCCGCGGGCAAGCTCGACCGGGCCGCGCTCCCGGACGCGCACCAGCACCGGCTCACCCCGGACGCCGGGTTCACCGCGCCGCGCGACGAGACCGAGCGGGCCATCGCGGCCATCTGGAGCGAGGTTCTCGGCGTCGAGCCGATCGGCATCGACGACTCCTTCTTCGACCTCGGCGGGCATTCGCTGCTGGCCACGATGGCCGTGTCGCGGGTCGCCGAGCGCCTCGACCGGGACGTCGAGCTGCGCACGCTGTTCGAGAACCCGCGCATCCGCGACTTCGGCCCCCGCGTCGCCGCCGCCCGTGCGGCCGGGGGCGCCGGGATCGTGCCGGTGGACCGGCGCGGGCCGCTGCCGATGTCGTTCGCCCAGGAACGCCTGTGGTTCCTCGACCGGATGTCCGAGCTGGGCGCGGACTACGTGCTGTGGTTCTCCTGGCGGGTGCGCGGCCCCCTGGACCGCGCGGCCTGGCAGGGCGCGCTGAACGACGTCGTCGCGCGGCACGAGGTCCTGCGCACCGCCCTGGTCGAGCTGGACGGACGCCCGGTGCAGCTGGTCCGCGACGCCGTCACCGTGCCCCTGCACTGGACCGAAGGGACCGCCGACACCGTGCGGGCCGAGGCGACGGCGTTCGCCACCGCCCGGTTCACCCTGGCCGAGCCGCCGCTGCTGCGGGCCGGGGTGTGGGCACTGGGTCCCGACGACCACGTCGTCGTGCTCGCCTTCCACCACGTCGCCACCGACGGCTGGTCCACGGGCCTCGTGTTCGACGAACTCGCGCAGGCCTACGCCGGACACCGCATCGCCCAACCGTCCGTGCAGTACGGCGATTTCGCGGTGTGGCAACGGGAGCGGGACACGAGCGGGCAGCTGGAGTACTGGCGGCACGCGCTGGCTGATATGTCTACTTTGGACCTTCCCGCCGACCGGCCCCGGCCCGCGGTGCGCTCGGGTCGCGGCGCGGCCGTGCGCGTCTCGTGGCCGATGACCGCCGAACTCGACGCGCTGGCCGCCCGCTGCGGCGCGACCCGGTTCATGGTGCTGCTGGCCGTGTTCCAGGTGGTGCTCGGCCGCTGGGCCGGCCGGACCGACATCCCGGTGGGCACCCCGGTGGCCGGGCGCGGGCGGACCGAGCTGGAGCGGCTGGTCGGGTTCTTCGTCAACACCGTGGTGCTGCGCGGCGACCTGGCCGGCGACCCGGCGTTCACGACGTTCCTGGACCGGGTCCGCCAGGGGGTGCTCGGTGCGTTCGACCACCAGGACGTGCCGTTCGAGCACCTGGTGCAGGACCTGCGGCCCGAGCGCGACCTGTCGCGCAACCCGTTGTTCCAGGTCATGTTCGACCTGGCCGAGTCGGCGGCGAGCCCGGCGCCCGCCGTCGCGGACCTCGAGTTCGCCCCGTTCACGCTGCCGTGGCAGTCGGCCAAGTTCGACCTGACCGCGAACGTCGTGCTCCACCCCGACCGGATCGACCTGGACCTCGAGTACAGCACCGACCTCTTCGACGAAGCGACCGTGCACCGGTTCGCCGAGTGGATGCGCCGGACCCTCGCCGCCGTGGCCGCCGACCCGGACGTGCGGATCGGGGACGTCGACCTGCTCTCCGAAGCCGAGCGCGCCGAGGTGCTGACCTGGGCCGGAACCGGTGAGGCCGCGCAGGATCCGTTGCTGGTCGCCGGAGCGCCGGACGACGTCGCGCTGGTGTGCGGGGACGAGACCCTGCGCTACCGCGAGCTGGACGAGGAGGTCGGCCGGCTGGCCGGAGCGCTGGTGGCCGACGGCGTCCGGCCCGGCACGGCGGTCGGGGTGCGGCTGCCCCGGGGCGTGCGGTCGGTGGTGGCGATGCTGGCCGTCTGGCGCGCGGGCGGGGTGTACGTGCCCCTGGACCCGCGGTTCCCGCAGCGGCGGCTGGAGTTCATGGTCGCCGAAGCCGGCGTCGAGCACGTCATCAACAACACCGAGGTGCGGGCGGACCCGGTCGGGCCGCGGACGCCGGATCCTCGCGAGACCGCCTACGTCATCTTCACCTCGGGCTCGTCCGGGCGGCCCAAGGCGGTCGCGGTCCCGCACGGCGCCCTCGCCGCGCACGTGGCCGCCGCAAGGGATTGCTTTGGGATCAAGGCAAACGACCGCGTGCTGTCCTTCGCGTCCTTCTCGTTCGACGCCTCGTTCGAGCAGATCCTCCCCGCCCTCAGTGCAGGAGCGCGGGTGGTGCTGCGCCCGGACGACGTGTGGTCGGTGCACGAGCTGGCCGAGCGCGTGCGCGCCGAGGGCGTGACCGTCCTGGAGCTGACGCCCTCCTACCTCACCGAGCTGACCGCCGCCGACGTCGACCTGGGCGGGCTGCGGCTGCTGGTCACCGGCGGCGAGGTCCTGCCGGCCGCGACGCTGAACCGCTGGTTCGAGCGGCGGCCCGCGGTGCCGGTGGTGAACACCTACGGCCCCACCGAGTCCGTCATCTCCAGCACCGCCCACCGGGTCACCGGGCCGTGCGCCGGACGCGTCCCGATCGGCGGGGCGCTGGGCGGACGTCGGCTGTACGTCGTGGACGCCCGGGGCGCCCTCGTCCCGGCCGGGGTACCCGGCGAGCTGCTGGTGGGCGGCGACGAGCTGGCCCACGGCTACCTCGGCCGTCCGGGCGCCACCGCGGAGAGGTTCGTGCCGGACGTCTTCGGCGGCACCGGCGGGCGGCTCTACCGCACCGGCGACCTGGTGCGCTGGCGGCCGGACGCGACGCTGGAGTTCCTCGGCCGCGTCGACGACCAGGTCCAGATCCGGGGGTTCCGGGTCGAGCCCGGCGAGGTCGAGGCCGTGCTGCGGGAGCACCCCGCGGTCACCGACGCCGCCGTCGTGGTGCGGGACGTCCGGGGCGAGCTCGCCCTGGTCGCGTACGTGGCCGGCGCCGTCGAGCCGCTGCGCGAGTGGTGCGTGAACCGGCTGCCGGGTTACCTGGTGCCGCCGGTGTTCGTGGCGCTGGAGACGTTGCCGCGCACGGTGCCGGGCAAGGTCGACGTCGCCGCGCTGCCCGCCCCGGACGTGCCGGTGGCGGCGGGGTTCGAGGCCCCGGACTCCCCCACCGAGACGGTCACCGCGCAGATCTGGGCCGAGGTGCTCGGGGTCGCGCGGGTCGGGCGGCACGAAGACTTCTTCGCCCTCGGCGGGCATTCCCTGCGCGCGGTCGCGGTTGCCGCCCGGCTGCGGGCCGCGTTCGGCTGCCCGGTGCAGGTGCGCGACCTGTTCGAGGACCCGACCGTCGCGCGGCTCGCGGCGCGGGTGGAGGACCGGCTCATCGCGGAGATCGCCGCGATGAGCGACGACGAGATCGATCTGTCCCTGACGGTGGATCACCGCAGCTGACGAACGGGAAGGACACACGGCATGACCACCTCGGAGACCCGCGCCCCGGCGTCACGGGCGAACCTGTCGGCGGCCGCGCAACGCCTGCTCGCCCAGCGGCTGCGCGGCGCGGCCACCGCCGAACCGGCCGGGATCCCCCGCCGGGACCCGGCCGGCGACCGGGCGCCGCTCTCGGCCACCCAGCAGCGGCTCTACTTCCTGGACCAGCTCGAACCGGGCAGCACGGAGTACCTGATGCCCGCCGCGTGGCGGCTGCGCGGGCCCCTGGACGTCGACGCGCTCGCCGCGGCGGTCGACGACCTCGTCGCCCGGCACGAGCAGCTCCGGGTGATCTTCCCCGACGAGCAAGGTGTTCCGGCACAACAGGTTCTGCCTGCCCGCGGCGACTGCCTGCGGGTGCTCGACGGGGACGCGGACACGGTCCACGAGCTGGCCACCGCGCCGTTCGACCTGGCCGCCGAGCCCGCCTTCCGGCCCGCGCTGGTGCGCTTCGCGGCCGAGGAGCACGTGCTCGTGCTGGCCATGCACCACATCGTCACCGACGGCTGGTCCCTGGACGTGCTGCTGCGCGACCTGCGCGAACTGTACCGGGCGCGGCTGGCGGGCGAGACCGCCCGGCTCCCCCGGCTGGCGGTGGACTACCTCGATTACGCCGTCTGGCAACGGAATTCCGCCGACTCCGAAGCGGCCAAGGCCGACCTCGACCACTGGCGTGACGCGCTGGCCGGGCTCAGCCCCTTGGAGCTGCCCACGGACCACCCGCGCCCCGCCGTCCGGTCGCACGCGGGCGCGGTGCACCGCGTCGAGCTGCCCGAGCCGCTCACGGAAGCGCTCGCCGAGGTGGGCCGCCGGGCCGACACCACGCCGTTCATGACCCTGCTCGCGGCCCTGCAGGCGACCCTGGCGTTCCACAGTGGACAGGACGACGTCGCCGTCGGCACCATCGTGGCCAACCGGGACCGCCCGGAAACCGAGGACCTGGCCGGGTTTTTCGTCAACACCCTGGTCATGCGCGCGGACCTCACCGACGACCCGACGAGCGCGCGGCTGCTGGCGCGGACCCGGGAACGGGTGCTGGACGCGCTGGGCCACCAGGGCGTGCCGTTCGAGCGGATCGTCGACGAGCTGGTGCCGGACCGGGACCTCTCCCGCACTCCCCTGTGCTCGGTGCTGTTCTCGCACGCCGGCGCGGGCTCGGGCGGGTTCACCCTGGGCGAAGCGACCGGGGAGGCGTTCCCGGTGGCGCTGACCGAGGCCAAGTTCGACCTCGCGCTGGAGGCCGCGGAGCACGACGGCCGCGTCCGGCTGTCCTGGCTCTACCGGACCGACCTGTTCACCGCGGAGACCGTCGCCCGGCTGGCCGACCACATGGTGACCGTGCTGCGGGCGTTCGCCGAACGGCCGGACACGCGCCTCGGTGAGCTGGACCTGCTGACCGAGGCCGAGCGGTCCTGGCTGCTCGGCCCGCAGGGCCCGGGGCAGCACCGGCCCGCCGCGGCGCCGGCCCGTCCGGTGCTGGACCGCTTCGCCGAGCAGGTCCGGCTGCGGCCGGACGCGGTCGCGGTGAGCGGGGGTGGCGCCACCCTGACCTACGCCGAGCTGGACGCCCGGGCCGACGCGCTCGCGCTGCGCCTGCGGGCGGCCGGGATCGCGGCAGACTCCCTGGTCGGCATCAGCCTGGCCCGGTCGGTCGAGCTGGCCGTGGCGGTGCTCGGGGTGTGGCGGGCCGGCGCGGCCTACCTGCCGCTGGACCCGGCGCACCCGCGAGGCCGGCTGGAGTTCGTCGTCACCGACGCTCGCATCACGGCCGCCGTCACCGACGAGGCCGGCCGGGCCGCCCTGGCGGGCCTGCCGGTCGAGCCGATTCCCTTGGAGGGTCCCGTTCTCACCGGGATGGTGCCCGAGATCCGGACCGGCGACGCCCCGGCGTACGTCATGTACACGTCGGGGTCGACCGGGCAGCCCAAGGGTGTCGAGGTCACCCACGGCAACGTGGCCTGGCTGTTCGACGCGGCGGACCGGTGCTTCGACTTCGGCACCGGCGACGTCTGGGCGCTGGTGCACTCGGCGACGTTCGACCTGTCGGTGTGGGAGCTGTGGGGCGCGTTGACCGTCGGCGGGCGCACGGTGGTACTGACCGAGGACGAGGTCCGCGACCCGGCCGCGGTGCACACCGTGCTGCGCGACGAGGGCGTCACCGTGCTGACCCAGACCAACGCCGCGTTCAGCGGCCTGCGCGCGCACCTGGAGCGCGAGGGCGCGGGCTTCGCCGGCCTGGCCCTGCGCACGGTGGTCTTCGCCGGGGACGCCTTCGACGCCCGGGAGTACCGGGACTGGTTCAGCGGTGCGGAGACCCGCCCCGCCCTGGTGAACATGTACGGCATCACCGAGACCACCGTCCACGTCACTTACCGGCTGATCACGGCGGCGGACACCACCGCCGCGGTGACGTCGCCGGTGGGCCTGCCGATGCACGGCTCCCGCGGGTACGTCCTGGACGCGCGCGGCCGGCTCGTGCCCCCGGGCACCGTCGGGGAGCTGTACGTCGCCGGCGACGGCGTCGCACTGGGTTACCGCAACCGCCCGGAGCTGACCGCGGCGCGCTTCACCACCGACCGGTTCGCCGGCGACGGCGCCCGGATGTACCGCAGCGGCGACCTCGTGCGCGTGCTGCCCGACGGGCAGCTGAACTACGTCGGCCGCGCCGATCACCAGGTCAAGATCCGCGGCTACCGCGTCGAACCGGGTGAGGTGGAGAGCGCGCTGCGGGACTGCCCCGGGGTGGCCGACGCGGCCGTCGTGGCGCGCCCCGAGCCCGGCGGGGACGCCCGGCTGGTCGGGCACGTCGTGACGGACGGGGCGCGGCCGCTCGACGTCCCCGCGTTGCGTACCGCGCTGCGGGCCACGCTGCCGGAGTACATGGTGCCCGCGCTGTTCGTGGCCCACCCCGCGCTGCCGGTGACCGCGAACGGCAAGATCGACCGGGCCGCGCTGCTGGCCGTGCGGGACGGCGCCGTCGTGACCCCGGCCGAGCACGTCGCACCGCGGACGGCGACCGAGGCGACGCTGGCCGCGGTGTGGGCCGAGGTGCTCGGGGTCGGCCGCGCCGGGCTCGCCGACAACTTCTTCGAGCTCGGCGGCGACTCGATCCTCGCGTTGCGCGTGATCGGGCTGGCCCGCGCGGCCGGGCTGGGGCTCACCGTGGCCGACCTGTTCCGCGCCCGCACCCTGGGCGAGCTGGCCGCGCTGACCACCGAGGCACCGGGAGACGAACCCGCGCCGGTGGCACCGTTCGCCATGCTCGATCCGGCCGACCGAGCGAAGCTGCCGGAGGGCCTGGCCGACGCCTACCCGCTGACCATGCTGCAGGCCGGGATGCTGCACGAAATGCTGGCGCAGCCCCGGATCGGCGCCTACCACAACGTCACCGACCTGAAGATCACCGTCACCGAGACGTTCGACCGGGACGCGTTCCAGGCCGCGATGGACCGGCTCGTGCGCACGCACGACAACCTGCGCACGTCGATCGACCTCGTGTCCTACCGCGAACCCCTGCAGCTGGTGCACGAGAACGCCACGCTGCGGGTGGGGTACACCGACCTGCGCGGGCTCGACCGGGACGCGCAGCGGGCGGCCCGCCGCCGCTACGCCGACACCGAGTTCGCCAATCGCTTCGACCTGAGCCGGGCCCCGCTGATCCGGGTGCACCTGCACCAGCTCACCGAGCACGACCTGCGGATCGTCATCACCGACTGCCACGTCGCCATCGACGGCTGGAGCCTGACGTCGATGATCGCCGACCTGGTCGCGCTGCACGGGCGGATCGTGCGCGGGGAGACCCTGCCCGATCCGGAGCCGGCACCGCGGTACGCGGAGTACGTCGCGGCTGAACGGGCCGCCACGTCGTCGGAGGAGTCGCTGGCCTTCTGGCGCGGTGTGCTCGCCGACCTCGCTCCGGTGCGGTTCACCCGCCGCGGCGCGACCGACGGCGCGGTGCTGTACGAGGTGCGCCGCTCCTTCGCCGGCCTGGCCGGGGAAATCGGCGCGCTCGCCACGCGGGCCGGGGTGCCGCGGCGCAGCGTGCTGCTGGCCGCCTTCCACCACACGATGGGCTTGTTCGCCGAGCGCGACGACCAGACCCGCGGGCACGCCGTCGGCCTGACCACCAACGGCCGCCCCGAGCGTGCGGGCGCCGACCGGATGCGCGGCCTGTTCGTCAACACGGTGCCCTTCGGCATCACCGGCGAGCCGGAGAGCTGGCTGGAGCTGATCCACACGGTGTTCGCCGCCGAGCAGGACCTGATGCCGCACCGGGTGGTGCCGCTGGCCCGGATCGCGCGGCTGCGCCCGGGCGCGCCGAACCTGCTCGACACCGTCTTCAACTACGTCAACTTCCACCAGCTCGCGCCGGAGAACTGGGAGGAGGCCGAGGAGTTCGCGCGGACGATGTTCCCGCTGTACATCAACATGAGCGTGGACGGGTTCAGCATCGACGTCGACCCCGAGTACCTCGACCCGGCCACCGCGGACCAGCTCGCCGACCTGATCCGGGACCTGGTCGAGCGGATGGTGGCCGACCCAGAGGGCCCGGTCACCCGTCCGGCGCTCGCCGGGGCCGCCCGCGAACGGGCGCTCGGTCCGTGGGCCCACGGTCCCGTGGCCGCCAACCCGGTGGCGCTGTTCCCGGAGTACGTCCACGAGCACGCGGTCCGCACCCCGGACGCGGTGGCCGTCGCCCACGAAGGGACGTCGCTGACTTACGCCGAGCTGGACACCCGCTCCGACGCGCTCGCCGCCCGGTTGGCCGGGCTCGGTGTCGGGCCGGAGGTCGTCGTCGGGATCTGCGCCCGGCGGGGGCCGGACCAGGTGCGCGCGGCGCTGGCCGTGCTCAAGGCGGGAGGCGCGTTCCTGCCGCTGGATCCCGGTTACCCGGCCGACCGGCTGGCCTTCATGGCCGCCGACAGCGGGATGCGCGTGCTGCTCACGGAGTCCGATGTGGACGAAACGGTTCCCTTCGGCGGCACCAAGGTGCTGCTGGACGAGCCCGAGTCAGGCCCGGTCGGCACGCCCGTACGCCCGCACCTGGACCACCCCGCGTACGTGCTCTACACGTCCGGCTCGACCGGGCTGCCCAAGGGTGTCGTCGTGCCGCACCGCGGCCTGGTCAACCTGGTCCACGCCCAGCGCGACCTGTTCGCCACGGCCCCGGACGAGCGGATCCTGCAGCTGGCGTCGTTCAACTTCGACGTCTCGATCCACGAGATCGTGCTGGCGCTGGCCAACGGCGCCCGGCTGTGCACGGCACCGGCGGAAAACCTCCGCCCCGGCCCGGATCTGGCCCGCACGATCCGCGACCTCGGCGTCACCACCGCGACCATCGTGCCCACCGCGCTGACCATGCTGGCGGGCGAAGAGCTGCCGACCGTGCGCACCCTGCTCACCGGCGGCGAGGCGCCAACCGAGCAGCTCGTCGAAACGTGGTCGCCGGGCCGGGCCTTCTACAACTGTTTCGGGCCCACGGAAGCCACCGTCTGGACCCACATCGCCCGGTGCGCGCCGGGCGAGGGCCGGCCGGTGATGGGCCTGCCCTTCCGCAACACCGAGTCGTACGTGCTCGACGAACGGTTCCAGCCGGTGCCGGTCGGCGTGCCGGGCGAGCTGTACCTCGGCGGCGCGGGCCTGGCCCGCGGTTACCTGGGCCGCCCCGGCCTGACCGCGGCGAGCTTCGTGCCACACCCGTACGGCGCCCCCGGCGAGCGGCTCTTCCGCACCGGCGACCTGGCCCGCCAGCGCGCCGACGGCGCCGTGGAATGGCTGGGACGCCGTGACTCCCAGGTGAAGCTGCGCGGCTTCCGTATCGAGCTCGGCGAGATCGAACACGCGCTGCGCGCCCTGCCCGAGGTGCGCCAAGCCGTCGTGCTGCTGCGTGAGGACCTGCCCGGCGAGCCCGCGCTGGTCGCCTACGTGGTGGGCGAGACCTCGGACGCCGAGTCGCTGCGGCGGGCGCTGCGCACCCGGGTGCCCGCGCAGCTGGTGCCCGCCTGGTTCGTCTTCCTCGACGCGCTGCCGCTCAACGGGAGCGCCAAGGTCGACCGCCGGGCCCTGCCGCTGCCCCCGGCCGAGCGGCCGGACACCGGCACCGACTACGTGGCACCGGGCACCCCGACCGAGCGCATCCTGGCCGGCATCTGGCAGGAGGTGCTGGGCGTGTCCGACGTCGGCGTGCACGACGACTTCTACCGCGTGGGCGGCAGTTCGCTGTCCACGGTGCGGATCGCCGCCATCGCCACCGCCCGCGGGGTGCCGCTGTCCGTGCGGGACCTGGTCGAGCTGACGACGATCTCCCAGCTGGCCGCGCGGGTCGACGCGGGCGGACCGGACCGGGAGCTCACCGCGCTGCGGTCGGAGGTCCGGCTGCGCGACGGCGTCGGCGAGCCGCTCTACTGCGTGCACCCTTCGGGCGGCAGCGCCACCTGGTACGTGCCGCTGGCCCGCGCCCTCGACCGCGGCCCGGTCGTCGGGTTCCAGGCCCGGGGCCTGCTCGGCGGGGTCGACCCGGTGACCGTGCCCGGCATCGCCGCGAACTACGTCGCCGAGATCCTCGAGCGTGACGAGCCCGGCCCGCACGCCGTGCTGGGCTGGTCGCTCGGCGGCAACCTGGTGCTGGAGATGGCTTCCCAGCTGCGGGCGCAGGGCCGGGACGTCGACCCGCTGATCCTGATCGAGCCCTACCTGCCCAACCCGGAGGCGGCCCGCCGGCTGGCCCGGCTGGGTCAGGACATGCTCGACGCGCTGCCGCTGCGCGACCAGGTGCGGGCCATGGCGCCGTCGCCGCGACGGGACGCGCTCTCGGCCGAGCTGACGGCGTTGCTGCTGGGTGCGGGGATGCGGGCCGACGAAGCCCAGCTCGTGGAGAACGCGCCCATCGAGGTCTGGCACTCGCTGCTGACGGCCATGGCCGAGTACCGGGTCGAGCCGTACCCGGGGGCCATCCACCTGCTCGTCGGCCAGGACGCCGCGGACGCCCCCGCGGGTGAACCCATGCCCGGCCTGGACATGGACTACCGGTCCTACCTCGACCGCTGGCGGGACCTGGCCCGCGGCGGCCTGACCGTGCACGTGGTGCCGGGCAGCCACATGTCGATGCTCACCGAGCCGAACGTGCGCGAGGTCGCCGCGCTGCTCGACCGGATCCGGGAGGGACGATGACCGGCACGCTCACGACGTTCACCGAGCGGTACCTGCTGGACCCCGCGATCAACGCCGAGCCGTACGGGTACCTCGCCGCGCTGCGCGAGCACGACCCGGTGTACTGGAGCGCCATGCACCGCGCCTGGCTGGTGACCGGGCACGCGCCGCTGACCCGCTGCCTGCGCGAACCGGCGATCACCGCCGACCGGGTGCGGCCGCTGATGGACGCCGTGCCCGCCGGGGCCCGCGACGACGCCGAGCGCGCCTTCGCGATCCTGTCCCGCTGGATGGTGTTCAACGACCCGCCGGAACATCGGCGGCTGCGGAAGGTGTTCCAGGAGCCGTTCTCCGCCCGCGCCGTCGGCCGTTACGCGGACATGGTGGCCCGCGCCACCCGGGCGCTGCTGGCCCGCCGGGCCGCGCCCGGCCAGGTCGGCGACCTGCTGGCCGACGTGGCCAAGCCGTTGCCCGCCTTGGTGTTCGCGCGCTGGCTGGGCGTCCCGCAGCGGGACGGCCCGTCGTTCTGGTACTGGAACGCTCGCGTCGGCGACCTGGTGCTCGGCGCCACCCAGGAGGAACGCGAGTACCGGACGTCGCTGCAGTCCCTGGTCAACCTCGACGACTACCTGGCCGGCCTGGTCCGGGCGCGGCGGGCCGAGCCCGCCGACGACCTGATCAGCTCGGTGCTGGCGGGCGGCGAGATCGGGGCGTCGGTCAGCGAGGCCGAGTTCGTCGGGATGCTCACCCAGCTGGCCTTCGCCGGCGGTGAGACGACCAGCAACCTGATCGCCAACGGCGTCCGCGCGTTGCTCCAGCACCCCGAAGAGCTGGCGGCGGTGCGCGCGGACCCGGAGCTGCTGCCGGCGAGCGTCGAGGAGGCGCTGCGGTTCGACGGCCCGTCCAAGATGTCCATCCGGGCCGCGGCCCGCGACTTCGACCTCGACGGCCACGACGTGCGTGCGGGCGACCGGATCTTCCTGATCACCGCGGCGGCCAACCGCGACCCGGACCGGTTCCCCGAGCCGGAGCGGTTTTCGGTGCACCGCAGCGATTCCACCCACCTGGGGTTCGGGCACGGCGCGCACTTCTGCATCGGCGCCGCGCTCGCCCGGCTGGTGGCGCGGGCCGTGCTGAACGTGCTGGTGCACGACTACCCGGACCTCGCGCTGGCCGGATCCGGGCACGAATGGCAGCTGTCCCTGCTCAACCGGAGCCTGACGGCGTTGCCGGTGAGGTACTGATGCGGGGGCGGTCGGCCGTGACCGACGCGGGCTCCCGGCTGTGGGCCCCCGCCCGGCTGGGCCCGTTCCGGCTGCTCTGGCTGGGCCAGTCGCTGTCGTTGCTGGGTGACGGGTTCAGCTACGTCGCGTTCTCGTGGATCACGTTGAGCCTGACCGGTTCCACGCTGGCGCTGGGGTACGTGCTGGCGTTGCAGGCCGTCCCGCGGGCGTTGCTCACGCTGGTCGGCGGGTCGCTGGCCGACAAGTGGTCACCCCGCCGGATCATGGTGCTCTCCAGCTGGGCCCGGACCGCGGTGATGGCGTCGGTCGGCCTGACCGGGCTGACGGGCACGCTGAGCATCGGGCTGCTGTGCGTCGCGGCCGCGGCGTTCGGCGCGGTGGACGCGTTCTTCCAGCCGGCCCGGATGACCGTCCTGCCGTCGGTGGTGGAGAAGGACCTGCTGGCGCCGGCCAACGCCCTGCTCGGCACCGGCTCCCGGATCGCGGCCATGGTCGGCCCGGCCGTGGGCGGCGTGGTGGTGGCCGTGTCGGACGCCGACGTCGCCTTCCTCGTCGACGCGCTGTGTTTCGCGCTGTGCGGGCTCTGCGTGCTGGGCGTCCGCACCCGCGGCGGCTACTCCCCGGTTCGGACTCTCGAGCCGGAGCGCATGCTCGTCCGCATCCGCGCCGGCCTGCGGTACGCCTGGGCCGATCCCCGGATCCGCACGATCCTCGCCATCGACGCGGCGGTGACCTTCTGTTACGCGGGCGCGTTCACGGTGGGTTTCGCCGACCTGGCCCGCTTCGAGCTCGACGGCGGCCCCACGACGCTGGGCGTGCTCAACGGCGCCTTGGCCGCCGGGGCCGTCCTGGGTGGCCTGACGGGCGGGCTGGTCGACGGTCGTCCCCGGATCGGCCTGCTGATCGCGGCGCTGGCGGGCTGGCTCGCGGTGGGCACGGCGGTGCTGGGCGTGCTGCACAACACGGTGGCGGCGGTCGCGACGGTGCTGGCGATGGGGTTCGCCATCGGGTTCCAGGGGGTGTTCGGCCTGAGCTGGATCCAGCGCACCATCGACGAATCGGTGCTGAGCCGGGTGCTCTCGCTGGACATGGTGCTGGGTTACGCGGTCGCGCCGGTTTCGCTGGTGCTGTGCGGAGCGCTGGCGCAGGTGCACACGGCCCTCATGTTCGGCGGTACGGCGGTGATCCTGGCTGTCACCGCGCTGGGTGTTCTCGCCTCGCCTCGGGTCCGCGCGTCGCGCTGAAAAGGACCGGTGGTTCCGAGGAACCACCGGTCCTTTCGCGTCCACTCAGGACAGTCCGAAGGTGACCGCTTCCTGCGGCACCGCCCGGCCGCCGGTGTGGCGGAACTGCACCAGCTGGTTGTAGAAGCCGTCCATCGCCACCGATTCGCTCTCCAGCAACGCCCGCAGCTCGGCCATGAGCAGGTCCGCGTCCGAGCGGGTGCCGACCTCGGTGCGCAGCAGGTCGAGGACGCCGTCCACGGTGTCGAACACCGGGTCGACGTACGCGGCGACCGCGCAGCCGTGTTCGGCCAGGCGGGCCGCGATGGACTCCAGCTGGTACGTCCGGCCCGCGTGCCCGGCCGAGCGCCACGTGGCCACGATCCCGCGGGCGGCGTCGGCCAGGTGCGGGGGCAGCTCGGTCAGCAGCGGCCACAGCAGGCGGTTGCCGATCTCGGCCACGGTGGACGGACGGTGGTCCGGGTCCAGGGCCGGCGCGTAGGGCAGGTTGGCCACCACGAAGTCGAACCGCTCGCCGGGCTCCAGCGCGGCGAGCAGGTCGGAGCGGCGGAACCGGACCCGGTCGGTGAGGCCGTTCAGCACGGCGTTGGCGCGGGCGATGGTCACCGCGGACTCGTTCAGCTCCAGCCCGAGCACCTCCCGTGCCCCGCGCGACGCGCACAGCAACGCCTGTACCCCCGTGCCCGAGCAGACGTCGAGCACACGGCAGCCGGCCAGGGACGCGGGCAAGGCCGCGGCGACGAAGGACGTCGACAGGTCGAAGACCGCCTTCGGCGGCCGCCGCACGGCGGTCGGGTAGCCGGCGGGAACGCCGGTGATCAGCAGCATCCGCTGGGCGGGCACCACGAGCAGGTCGGCGCTGCGCCAGCCGTCCGGCCCGCCCACCACCAGCTCGCCCGTCCGCAGCGCCGCGGCCACCTCGGCCGGGAACGCCCCGTGGAACGCCGCGTCGTCGACGGTCTCGCCCAGCCGGAACATCCGGAACAGCGTCCGCTGCGCCGGAGCCAGGCGCGCGACGATCCGGCGCAGCGGCTCGTACTTCGGGAACCCCGTCGGGCTCGGCCGCAGCTCCAGCGACATCCGGTGGTCCAGCAGCGAGTACATCGACCGGTCGAAGTGATCGCGGACGACGGACAGGGCCGCGTTGTCGATCCGCATCGGGCTCAGCCGGCCGGGTCCATCGCCCGGCGCAGGCTCAGCGGCCGCATGTCCACCCACACCTCGTCGATGTGGGCCAGGCACTCCGGCCGCGTCCCGGTGAACCCCTGCGCGTGCCAGCCGCGCGGGATCTCCTGCTCGGCCGACCAGATCGAGTACTGCTCCTCGTCGTTGCGCACGACGCGGTAGGCGCGCTCGTCGTCCTCCACGGCTGTCCCTCCGTTGTCGGTCTGCGAGCCCTCGACGCTGCCCGCCGCACCCCGGGCGGACCAGGGACAAACCTGCAACGGGACCCGCGATCCGGTGCTGCCGCTGCTTCCCTGGAGCCGCGGCCGGGCGGGCGGCACGGTGGTGAAGTGCGGTCCAACCAAGGAGGTTCCTGATGGCGGACGACCTGCTGCTGCCCGGCGGCGAATGGCGGTTGTGGCCCCAGTTCGCCCTGCGCGGCCCGGGTTTCCCCGCCGCCGGGGTGCTCGCGCTGGCCCCGGCCGGGCTGGCCGAGGCGGCCGACAAGTTCCGGGCGGGAACGGCCCTCACCGGTGCCGCGTGGACCGAGTTCACCGGCCAGTTCGGGACCGCCGTCGCCGAGTCGACCCGGGCCCTGCAGGGGTTCGCGAGCCGCCCGGCGTTCCGCACGGCCGTCGCCTGGCAGAACCCGGCGGTCCTGGGCCGCGGCGTCGGCCTGTTCCTGGGCTGGGACCCGGGCACCGAAGGCCGCACCAGCAAACGGCGGGAACGCGAGGAGCTGGTCGCGCACTACTGGCAGCGGTTCTGCGTCAAGAACGACACCATCGGGTTCTTCGGCCCGGTGGGCTGGGGGCGCTGGGACACCGGACGGCGCGGGCTGGCCGTCGACCCGGGGCAGGGCCTGGTCTGCGCCACCGAGGTGTTCTTCGCCAGCTGGGCGATCGACGCGCTGGCTCGGACCGTCGACGCCGATCCCGCGGTGCGCCCGTGGGTCCCGCCGCGCCGGGTGCCGTTCGTGCGCGTAGCCGGTGAGCTGGTGCAGGTGCCCGGCCGTCCGCCGCAGGAGGCCACCGCGCGGGAACGGGACCTGCTGCGCCTCTGCGACGGCACCCGGGACCTGGCCGCGCTCGCCGCGGCGGTGTCCGCCCCGGCCGAGGAGGTCCGCGCCGACCTGGAGACGCTGGTGGCGCGGCGCTGGCTCGTCTGGCGCCTGGAAGTGCCGCTCGACGCCCACCCGGAGCGTTACCTGCGCACGGCGCTGGCTCGCATCGGCGACGAGCCCGCCCGGACCCGGGCGCTGGCGATGCTCGACACCCTGGAACAGGGCCGCGACCGGGTGGCCGCGGCCGGCCTGGACGCCGACGAGCTGTCCGCGGCCATGACCGCGCTGGAGACCGAGTTCGCGTCGCTGACGCAGGTCGCGGCCCAGCGCGCCAAGAGCGCCCGCACGGCACCGGGCCGGGCCCTCGTCTACGCCGACAGCCGACGCTCGGCGACCGCCAGCGTGGGCACCGCGGTGCTGGACGAACTGGCTCCGCTGGGCCTGTGCCTGACCGCGGCGCGCTGGATGACCGGCCGGTTCGCCGAGACGGCGGAAGCCCACCTGCGGAGCGCCTATGACCGGTTGCGGGCCCGGCAGGACCGCGTCGACCTGGGGTCGCTGTGGCTGGAGTGCCTGCCCGCGCCGTACGGCGAATCCGTCGCCGACATCACCACGATCCAGGCCGAGCTGCGCCGCCGCTGGGCCGAGGTGCTCGAGCTGCCCGGCGACGCCCGCCGCGTCCACCGCACCAGCGCCGAGCTCGCCGACGGCGTACGGACGGCGTTCCCCCGGCCGGAGCACGGCTGGTCGTTGTCCCGCTACGCCAGCCCCGACCTGCTCGTCGTGGCCGACGACGCGGACGCCGTCGAGCGCGGTGAGTTCGAGCTGGTGCTCGGCGAGCTGCACGTCGCCATGAACACCGTGGGCCACTCGCTGTTCGTGCGCCAGCACCCCGAGCCGGCCGAGCTGCACGCGCAGAACGCCCGCGACTACCCCGGGCCGCGGCTGATCCCGATGCTGCCCAAGGCCGCGCCGCCGCGGATCTCCGCGCGCGGCCAGCACGCGCTGGTCCGGCCCGAGGACTACCACGTCGCCCTCGTCGACTATACCGGTGACCCGCACCGCCCGCGGACCGTCTTCGGCGCCGACGCCGTGATCGAGGACCGCGACGGCCGGCTGGTCGCCGTGCTGCCCGACGGCGCCGAGTTCGACGCGCTCGACGGGTTCTGCAGCGCCCTGACCAACCGCGTGATCGACCGGTTCGCCCTCGTCCCGGACGGTGACCACACACCGCGGATCACGATCGACCGGCTGATCGTCGCGCGGGAGACGTGGCGCCGCGCCGCCGCGACCCTGGACTTCGCCACCGACACCGACGAGGCCCGCCGGTTCGTCCGGGCCCGGCAGTGGCGTGAGGAGCTGGAGCTGCCGCGGTTCGTGTTCGTGGTCTCCCCCACCGAACCACGTCCGTTCTACGTGGACTTCGACAGCCCGGTGTACGTCAACATCCTGGCCAAGGCGGTGCGGCGGCTGGCCCGCCAGGACCCCGAGGCCCGGCTGACGATCACCGAGATGCTGCCCATGCCGGACCGCACCTGGCTCACCGACGACACCGGCGCGACCTACACCGCCGAGCTGCGCCTCATCGTCGTGGACGGTGCCCGATGACCGCTTGGTTCCTCGACGAGATCCTTGGCCACGCCCCGGACGCGCCCGCGCTGCGCACGCCGGAAACCGTGCTCTCCTACGGCGAACTCGCCACCCGCGTCGAGCGGCTGGCCGCCGCGCTGGCCGACGTCGGCTTCGGGCCGGAGCGGGTGTGCGCGATCGCCGTCGAGTCCACAGTGGACGCCGTGGTGGCGATGGCCGCGGCCTTGCGGGCGGGCGGCGCGTTCCTCACGCTCGACCTGGACCAGCCCGCGCCGCGGCTGGCCCAGATGCTCGACAGCGCGGGTGCCGCCTTCCTGATCAGCACCGCGGAACCCCGGGTGTCCGTGCCTGGCCCGGCAATCCGGCTGGACCGGCTCTCCGGCGATGCTCCCCTGCCCGCCGATCCCGGTCCTCGCGCGCTGGCGTACGTCAGCCACACGTCGGGCTCGACCGGCGTCCCCAACCCGGTGCTGATCGAGCGCGGCAACCTGGACGCCTATCTGCGTTTCGTGGTGCGCGACGGCGGTCTCGACGCCGACACGGTGACCTTGCAACTGGCCCCCTTGGGCTACGACGCGTCGATCCGGGACACGTTCGCCACGCTGCTGGCGGGCGGGCAGCTGGTCCTGGCGCCGCGTGCGACGCTGCTGCGCGCGGACGGGTTCGCCGCGACGGTCGCCTCGTACGGCGTCAACACCGTCCTCAGCATCACGCCGTCCCTGCTGACGTTCCTGAGCCGCAGCGACGCGGCCGCGCGCGCCTTGCGGTCGCTGCGGCTGACGCTGTCCAGCGGCGAGTCGCTGCGCCCGTTCCTCGCCGCGGGCGGCCGCAGCCTGCTGGAGGGCCGGCTGCTCAACCACTACGGCCCCACGGAAGCCACGATGACCTCGACCCGCCTGGACGTACCCGTCAACCCCGAACGCGCAACGGACATCGTCGGCACACCGCGCACGGGCGTGTCGGTCCGGCTGCTCGACGCCGACCTGCGTCCGGTGCCCGACGGCACCGAGGGCGAGGTCCACCTGGGTGGCACGGGCGTGGCGCGCGGCTACCGCGGCCGCCCGGGCCTGACGGCCGACCGCTTCCGCCCCGACCCGGCGGGCCCGCCGGGCGCCCGCGCGTACCGCACCGGCGACCTGGCCCGCCGCCGCCCGGACGGCACCCTGGAGTACCGCGGCCGGCTGGACCGCCAGCTGAAGATCCGCGGCTACCGAGTGGACCCGGCGGAGATCGAGGGCCGCCTGCTGACCCACGCGGCGGTCCACGGCGCGGTGGTCACCGCGGCCACCGACGACCGCGGCCGGGCCCACCTGGTGGCACACGTGGCGGGTGCGACGGACGGCGTCACGGACGCGGCGTTGCGCCGGCACCTGGCGGAGACGCTGCCGCACCACCTGCTGCCCCGCCGTTTTCGCCGGGTGGACCGCTTGCCGACCACGCGCACGGGCAAGACCGATCGGGCAAGGCTGAGCCAGGGAGGGCGGCCATGAGCCCCGAAGCCCGCCATCCCCAGCGCGACCAACAGCGCTTGGGCGAGGCGACCGCGAACCGCGCACCCTCGACCCCGCCGGGCCCGGCCGAACCAACGAACCCGGCGACGCGTGGCGCCCTCCACCCCACCGTGGCTGACCAAACCCGGCCGCCCCACGGAGGGCGACCAAACCTCGCCGCACCAGGGAAACCGGCTCTGCGCCGCGCACCCCTCATCCGCCGAGGCGCGGCTGAGACAAAGAAGCCAACCGCGACCCGCCGGAGCAGGCCGATCCAAGGTGGCCGACCATGAGCCGCGCCCTCCGTTCCGCCGCAGTCACCGATCTGCGGGCCGTCGCCGCGCGGATCGCCGGGTACGTGCGGCCCACTCCCCTCCTGCGGGTCGACGGCCTGCCCGGCATCGCGCTCAAGGCCGAGCACCTCCAGAAAGGTGGCTCCTTCAAAGCCCGCGGAGCCGCCAACGCCCTGCTCGGCCTCGGCGCCAGTGAGATCGTCACCGGGTCCTCGGGCAACCACGGCATCGCGGTGGCCCTGCTCGGCCGCGCCCTCGGCGTCAACGTCACCGTCGTCATGGCCGAAGGGGCCAGCGCGGCCAAGGAAACCGTCATCCGCGGGCTCGGCGCCCGGGTGCGGCACGCCGCCGGCGGGGTCGCCGAGCGCGACCGTCAGGCCCGCGAATACGCCTTGAACACCGGCGGCCAGGTCGTGCCCTCCTCCGACCACGAACTCGTCGTCGCCGGGCAGGCCACCGTCACCCTCGAGGTGCTCGACGACGACCCGGACACCGACGTCGTGTTCGTGCCCACCGGGGGTGGCGGCCTGCTGGCCGGGGCGTGCCTGGCCGCCGAGCGGCACTCCCGGCCAGTGCGGGTCGTCGGGGTCGAGCCGATGGCCGGGCGGCGGTACGCCCGCTCGCTGGCCGCGGACCAGCCGGTGCGCATCCCACCGCCGGACACCATCGCCGACGGCCTGCGCGCGCAGCACCCCGGCGAGGTGCCGTTCCCCATCATCCGCCGGCGCGTCGACGACCTCGTCGGCGTCACCGACGAGGAGATCACCCACGCGATGCGCCTGCTGCACGACGCGGGCATCGAGGCCGAACCCAGCGGCAGCGTCGCCCTGGCCGGCGCCCTGCACCACGGCTTCACCGGCCGCGCCGCCGTCGTCGTCTCCGGCGGCAACAACCACACCAGGAAGGCAACCCCATGACCACGACCCACCTCGACGTCCCGGAACTGATCGCGGCCGGTTACCGCGAGGCCCTCGACGACGCGACCCTGGACACCGAAAGCGACTTCTTCGAGGCGGGCGGTGATTCGCTCGCCGCCTTCCAGATCGCCGCGGGGATCCAGGACGCGCTCGACGTGGACGTCCCGGTCGCGCTCGTGTTCGCCTACCCCACTCCCGCCGAGCTGGCCGCGGTCGTCGGGGGCCTGGCATGAACGACCCTGGCATGAACGACGACGTACGGCTGGGCGAGCGCTGGCGGCTCTGGTCGCAGTTCGCCCTGCGCGGCCCGGGTTTCCCGGCCGCCGGGGTACTGCGGCTGGCACCCGAGGGACTGGCCGGGGACGCAGACAAGTTCCCCGCGGGTACCGTCCTTTCCGGACCGGACTGGGACGCCTTCGCCGCCGAATTCGCCGACACCGCAAGGGAAACCTCGGCGGAGCTGCAGCGCATCGCCGCCCAGCCCGCGTTCCGGGCCGCCGTGGCCTGGCAGAACCGGCCGGTCCTGGACTCCGGGATCGACCCGTTCATCGCCTGGACGCCCGAAGCGGGCCGCACCAGCCGCCACCGCGACCGCGAGGGTCTGGTCGCGCACTACTGGGAACGGTTCTGCGTCAAGAACGACAGCATCGGCTTCTTCGGCCCGGTCGGCTGGGGTTCGTGGGACCCGGCCGCGCGCGGCGTCGAGGTCGACCCGGGCACCGGCCTGATCTCCGCCGCCCACCTGTACTTCTCCAGCTGGGCCGTGGACACCCTGGCCAAGACCCTCGACGCGGACGGGGCGCTGCGGGAGTGGACGGCGCCGCGGCGGGTGCCGTTCGTGCGGATCGCGGGTGACACCGTGGTCGTGCCCGGCCGCCCGCCCCAGCCGCTGTCCCCGGACGCGCGGCGGGTGCTCGAGGCCTGCGACGGCGTGCGCCCGGCCCGCGACCTCGCCCGCGAACTCGGCGACGGCACGATGGCCGAACTGACCGAGCTGGCCCGGCGGCGGTGGATCGTGTGGAAGCTGGAGGTGCCCGCCGACGCCCACCCCGAGCGTTACCTCCGCACCTGGCTGAACCGGATCGAGGACCCCGCGGCACGCGAGCGCGGCCTGGCCGGGCTCGACCTGCTCGAACGCGGCCGCGAGCGGATCCGGGCCGTCGGCGAGGGCGACACGGCCGACGCCGACGGGCTGTCGGAAGCGATGTCCGCGCTGGAGCGGGATTTCACCGAGCTGACCGACACCGCCGGCACCCGGGCCAAGGGCGCGCGGACCGCGCCGTGCCGCGCGCTCGTCTTCCAGGACTGCGTGCGCGCCACCCGCGCCCGGCTCGGCCCCGACGTGCTCGGCACGGTCGCCCCGCTGGACCTGCTGCTGACCAGCGCGACCTGGATGACCTCGGCGCTCGGGCAGCGGGTCATGGAGCGCGTGCGCCCGGTGTTCGAGCGGCTGCGCGCGGCGGGGCCGGTGGACCTGGCCGCGCTCTGGTTCGCCTGCATGCCGATCCTGCACGGCGACGCCGTCACCGACGCCGAGGCGATCCAGCACGAGTTCCAGCGCCGGTGGCGCGAGATCCTCGACGTGCCGGCGGACGCGAGCCGGATCCGGCGGCGCGGCGCGGACATCTCCGCCGCGGTCGAGGCCGCCTTCGCCGCCCCGCGCACCGGCTGGGGCACGGCCCGCTACCTGAGCCCGGACCTGCTGTTCGCCGGGGACACCGCGGCCGTGGCGCGCGACGACTTCGACGTCGTGCTCGGCGAGCTGCACCTGGCCGCCAACACGATCAGCTTCTCGGTGTTCGTCAACCAGCACCCCGCGCCCGCGGAGCTGCTCGCCGAGACCGGCCGGGACTTCCCGCAGCCGCGGCTGTTCCCCTTGCTGGCCAAGGAACACAAGGCGCGGCTGTCCGCGCGGATCCGCCAGTCGCTGGTGCGCGAGCAGGACTACTACGTCGGCCTGGTGGACCACACCGTCGACCCCGGCCGGCCGCGGACCGTGCTGGGCGCGGACGTCGCGGTCGAGGACCGGGACGGCGACCTGGAGGTCGTGCTGCCCGACGGGGCCCGGTTCGAGCTCGTCGAGGTCTTCGCGCACGTGCTCACCACGCTGGCGATGGACCTGTTCCGGCTGCTGCCCGAGGGTGACCACGCCCCGCGGGTCACGATCGACCGGATGGTCGTGGCCCGCGAGACCTGGCGCCGCCCGGCCACCGACCTGGCCTTCGCCACCGACAAGGACGAGGCCCGCCGGTTCGTCCGAGCGCGACACTGGCGCGAGGAGCTGGAGCTGCCGCGGTTCGTGTTCGTGGTGTCCCCCACCGAACCGCGCCCGTTCTACGTCGACTTCGACAGCCCGGTGTACGTCAACATCCTGGCCAAGGCCGTCCGGCGGCTGGCCCGCCAGGATCCGCAGGCCCGGCTGACCATCACCGAGATGCTGCCCACCCCGGACCAGACCTGGCTCACCGACGACGAGGGCCGGGCGTACACGGCCGAACTGCGGCTGGTGGCCGTCGACCAGGCGCCGTGAGTCACTCCTTCGCGATGCGGGCCTCGATGCCGTCGAGCAGGCAGTCGAGGCCGATCCGGAACGTCTCGTCGGCGTCGTGGTGAGCGGCGTCGCGCACCACCCGTTCCAGCGCCGGGAACCGGCCGGTCGCGAGGGTCCGCACCAGGTAGGGCCCGCGTGAGGCCTGCCAGCGCTCCTGGTCCATCCCGGTGGCCCGCTCGGCCCGGCGCTCGGCGATCTCCCGGCGCACCGCGCCGGTCACGTACGCGTTGACCGCGCCCGCCACCGGCATGACGGCGTCCACGTCGACCCCGCCCAGCGCGGCCAGCACGGTCTCCCCGTTGGCCAGCGCGTTCGGTCCGAGCTGGGGACGGCCGCCCAGGAGGTCGGCGAGCCACTCGTGCTCGTGGACGGCGTGGCGGGTGGCTTCGGCGTGCGACCGCAGCACCTCCCGCCAGCCGTCGCCGGACGGCCGGATCTCGGCGTAGACGGCGTCGACCATCAGGTCGAGCAGCTCTTCCTTGCTGTCGATGTAGCCGTAGAGCCGCATCGGGCCGACGTCCAGCGCGGTGGCGACCTTGCGCAGCGACACTGCGTCGAGACCGTCCGCGTCGGCCAGCCGGATCGCCGCGCGCACGATCCCGTCCCGGCTCAGCGGGGCCGGGGTGGGCCGTTCAGGGGGCTCCGGCCTCTCCCACACCAACATGCCGGTGACAATACATCGCCTCGCTCGATACACTGTATTGGTCAGTACGGTGTATCGAAGGAGAGCGACCGTGACCATCGCCATCGTCGGAGCGGGCCTCGGCGGCCTGGCCCTCGCCCGGGTGCTGCACGTCCACGGCATCGAGGCCGTCGTCTACGAACGCGAGCCGTCACGCGACGCGCGCGGCCAGGGCGGCATGCTCGACATCCATTCGGGTCAGCGGGCGCTGCGCGAGGCCGGGTTGATCGACCGGTTCCACACGATCGCCCGGCCCGAAGGCCAGGACATGCGCCTGCTCGAGCCGGACGGCACCCTGCTCCTGCAGGAGGACACCCCGGACGACGCCCCGTCCCTGCGCCCCGAGGTCGACCGGGCGGATCTGCGCGCCCTGCTGCTGGATTCCCTCCCCGAGCAGACGGTGCGCTGGGGGCACGCGTTCGCCTCGGCCGGCGACGGCTGGGTGCACTTCGCCGATGGCGGCAGGGCGCCGTACGACCTGCTGGTCGGGGCCGACGGCGCGCAGTCCCGGGTCCGCGCGCTGCTCACCGACGCCCGCCCGGCGCACGTCGGCCAGAACGTCGTCGAGCTCGGCATCCCCGACGTCGACCGCACCCACCCGGACCTCGCGGCGATGGTCGGGCGCGGCAACTACTGGGTGTTCGGCGACGGCCTGTCCCTGGCGGCGCAGCGCAACGGCGACGGCCGCGTCCGCATCGGCGTCAACTTCTACAACACCGGCGAAGACTGGTTCGCCGGCAGCGGGATCCCGTTCGACGACCCGGCCGCCGCCCGCGCGCGGCTGATCGACCTGCTCGACGGCTGGGACGCCCGGTTCCACGCGCTGATCGCGGCCTGCGACGACACGGTCGAGCCGCGGTCGATCACCACCCTCCCGCTCGGCCTGACCTGGCCGTCGACGCCCGGCGTCACTCTCGTCGGCGACGCCGCGCACCTGATGCCGCCGGTGGGCGAGGGCGCCAACATGGCGTTGCTGGACGGCGCCCTGCTCGGCCTGGCCCTGGCCGCGCACCCGGACGACTTTCCCGCCGCCGTCAAGGACTACGAAAGGGAGATGTTCGAGCGCGCCGGCGCCGCCGCCCGCATGTCCGCGGAGATGCAGGAACTCCTGATGTCCCCGAACGCGGGACGGCGGCTGCTGGCCTTCTTCCAGCCCAGCTGAAGGCGGGGCAGGCGAGCTCCTGCGGGCGCAGGGCGATCCCCGCCGCGCCGCGGTGGCGCAGCGCGAGGCGGGACGCCGGCTCGACGCGGCGCCGATGATCAACCCAGCGGTCCGCGGCCGGCGCTTCGACCCGGCCCGGACGCTGCTCCGGACGAGGCGGCGTCCGAGACCGTGCGCCCGGCCGATGGTTCGCCGACCCGGCGACCCGCGGCCAGGCACACGCACCGGGTGCGCCGCGCACTGCGGCAGCGCTGACCCGGCCGAGATCGCTCACCAGGTCGCACCGAACCCCGACACCACCCGCACCATCCCGCTCGACGCCCACTTCGGCGCCGAAAAACGCACCGAAATCCGCCGCGCTCCGCGACAGCGGCGAGTTCCGCGGCCAGCGACCCTCCGCCGAGATCGCACACCGGGTCACGCCGAACCCCGACCCCATCCGCAAATACACCGAGCTGCGCCGCGCACTGAGCCAACGCTGGCTCTCCGCGACCCGCGACCATCGCCGAATCGCAAGCCGAGTCCCGCTGAACCTCAACACCATCCACACCCGCCGAACGCCGCGGCAGCGCCGACTCTCCCCAGCCCGCGACCACCGCCCACATCGCAAGCCGGATCCTGCTGAACCTCAACACCATCCACACCCGCCGAACGCCGCGGCAGCGCCGACTCTCCCCAGCCCGCGACCACCGCCCACATCGCAAGCCGGATCCTGCTGAACCTCAACACCATCCACACCCGCCGAGCGCCGCGGCGGCCGGCTTTCCGCGGCCGGCGATTCCTTTCCACCCCGGCCGAGGTCTACCTGTCCGCCGAAGGAACCGGCCCCGACAGGCCAGTCGAGAAAGAAAGCCGATGACCATGCCCCTTCCCGCCACCATGCGCGCCCTGCAGCAGACCTCGCTGGAGGGACCGCAGGACATGCGTCTGGTCACCGACGCGCCGGTGCCGAGCCCGGGTCCGGGTGAGGTCCTGATCCGGGTCGTCGCCGCCGGGGTCAACTACGCCGACGTCTCCAAAGCTCACGGCACGTTCCGAGGCGGTCCGCGGCCGCCTTACCTGGCGGGGTTCGAGGCCGCCGGCGAGGTCGTGGCGCTGGGTTCGCAGGTGACCGGGCCGCCGCTGGGGACCCTGGTCGTCGGCGTCGGAGACGGGGCTTTCGCCGAGTACGCGGTGCTGCCCGCGGCCGCGGCGATGCCGGTGCCGGCCGGCTGGGACGCCGAGCAGGCGCTCGGCCTGGTCGTCAACCGGCCCACCGCGCTCGCCGCGCTCCGGCCGCTCGGGCGGCTGGCCGCCGGGGAGACCGTGCTCGTCCAGGCCGCCGCGGGCGCGACCGGCCAGGCCGCGGTCACCCTGGCCAAGCACTACGGCGCGACGGTCATCGCGACCGCTTCGCCGGGCAAGCACGAGACCGTGCGGGCGCTGGGCGCCGACCACGTCCTGGACTCCGTCGACGGCGACGTCACCGCCGAGGTGCTGCGGCTGACCGGGGGCGCCGGGGCCGATCTGGTGCTGCAGGCCGTGGGTGGCGCCGCCTTCGCCGCCGGGCTGGCCGCGGCGAAGCCGGTCACCGGCCGGGTCGTCGTCTACGGGCTGGCCGGCGGCGAAGCCGCGATCACCAACTGGGACCTGGTCTACCGCTACCAGGTCCACGTCGTCGGCTTCAACATCGGCGTGCTGATCCAGGCCGCGCCGCGGGTCTTCGGCGAGCTCATGGGCGAGCTGTCCGCGCACGTCGCCGCCGGTGTCCTCGGTCCCGCGAGCCCGGCCGGGTACGCATTGGCGGACGGCCCGAAGGCGCTCGCCGAGCTGGCGGCCCGGGCGACCGTCGGCAAACTGGCGCTACGGCCCTGACCGAGCGGACGAGGGAGTTGCCCATGACGGCGGACCAGGACCGGTTCACCGCCGAGACCGAGCGGTTCCGCCGGGAGCTGCTGGCGCACTGCTACCGGATGGCCGGCTCGGCGCAGGACGCCGAAGACCTGGTGCAGGAGACCTACCTCCGGGCATGGCGGTCCTACGCCGGTTTCGAGGGACGCGCGTCGATCCGGTCGTGGCTCTACAAGATCGCCACCAACGTCTGCCTGACCGCGGCGCAGCCGCGCCGGATCCGGGTGCTGCCCTCGGGCCTGAGCGAACATTACGACGGCCCTGATCGGCCCCCGAGCCACGTCGGGCCGGGCGAGGTGTCGTGGCTGGAACCGCTGCCGGACCGGTGGGTCGCCGACGATCCGGCCGCGACGGCCGTCGCGCGCGAGTCGCTGCGGCTGGCGCTCGTCGCGAGCCTCCAGCACCTGCCCGCCCGCCAGCGCGCGATCGTCATCCTGCGTGACGTGCTGGCGTTCTCCGCGGCCGAGACCGCGGAGGTCCTCGGCACCACGACGGCGGCGGTGAAGAGCGGCCTGCAGCGTGCCCGGGCCCGGCTGGACGAGCGGGAACCGGAGCGGGAGCAGCTGCTCGAACCGGCCGACCCGCGGGCACGGGCGCTGCTCGAGGGCTACATCGCGGCCTTCGAGCGGTCCGACCCCGCGCTGCTGGAGCAGGTCCTGCGCACGGACGCCACACTGGAGGCGACACCGTTCCGCGAGTGGTACGCGGGCCGCGTGCGGTGCATCCACGTGCTCGGCACGTACGTGCTGGGCCGGCCGGGCGACTGGCGGATGTCTTCCACCACGGCCAACGGCCAGCCCGCCGCCGCCGTGTACCACCGCGACGACAGCGGCGGGTACCACCCGCACGGCATCGTGGTGCTGGCGCCGACGTCCACCGGCATCTCCCGCGTGGTCGAGTTCCACGACCCGGCCCTGGTCGTCCTGTTCGGCCCGCCGCCCGGTTCCCCTGACGAAGCTTTCGAGTAACCGGGAAGTCGTAACGGCCGCGGGATCGCTGGAAGCCGGAGTCGTTCAGCTATTTGCTGACTGCAATTTGCAGATTTTATGTGAAAACTACGCACTGCGAACCACTCAAATTGCTCCGAACGGGCGTACTCAGAACGACCGCGGACACATAACGTCACCTGCCTGGGGCAACGGCGCAGGGCTCGTCGTTTCGCCGTACTCGCCCGTGAACATCCGACAGGAGTGCGCTTTTCCATGACGATCGATCTTGCGCTGAAAGAAGCGATGAACATCCCCGGCGCCGTCGGCGCGACGCTCGTGGACTACGACAGCGGGATGTCACTCGGTTCCCTGGGCGGCGGCGACTGGCTCGACCTGGACGTCGCGGCGGCCGGCAACACCGAGGTCGTCCGGGCGAAACTGCGCGTGATGGCCTCCCTCGGGCTCGACGACGCCATCGAGGACATCCTCATCACCCTCCACCGCCAGTACCACGTGATCCGGCCGCTGTCGGCCCGCGGCAACTCGACGCTGTTCCTCTACCTCGTGCTGGACCGCGAACGCGCGAACCTCGCGCTCGCGCGGCACAGCCTCAAGCGCATCGAGACCAGTCTCTCCGTATGAGCGGTACCGACACCCACAGCCAGCACCTCCGCGCGCCGCTGCCGGTCCGCACCCCCGCGTCCGCGATCGCGAGCTCCCCGGAGCCGGTGGCCCCGGGCCCGCCACCGGACTCGGCCCGGACGCTCCTGGTCCTGCGCAAGATCCGGGAGCAGGTCGACCAGGTGGCCGGGCTGCTGATGGCCACCCACGACGGCTTGGTGCTGGCCAACGACACCGATTCCGTCGAAGCCGACAGCGTCGCCGCGATGTCGGCGGCGGCCGCCGGGCTCGCCGCGCAGTTCACCGCACAGGCCCGGATCGGCGAAGCACGCAGTGCGATGTTCGAAGGCAGCTCCGGTTACGTCTGCGTCTTCCCCGTCGAGGCGACGCTCCTGCTCGTCGTGTTCGGCCAGCCGGACATCACCATGGGACTGTTCACGCTGGCCGCCAAGCAGGCGCTGACGCTGCTTCGGCACACCGATCTCGCGCCGGAGGCTTCACGTCGTGCGTCACGGGAGTAGCGCCGCCGCCGCGGGCGGTCCCGCCGCGAGGAAGCGCTTTCACCCCGCACCGGCACGGCCACCGCGTCCGTGAGCGCGGTGGCCGTGGTCCTCGGTCCGGGTCAGGGCCGGATGTTCTCCAGGTCCTCGAGCAGGCTCGGGTGCTTCGGCTCCCAGCCGAGCGCTTCCCGGGTGTGGGCGCTGGACGAGGGCTGGTCCATCGCGAAGATCGCGCCCAGCGGGCCGAAGGCCTCCTCGGCCACCGGCTCGACCGGCACGCCCAGGCGACGGCCGATGACCGCCGCGATGTCGCGCACCGCGTCACCCTCGTCGGCCACGGCGTGCCAGGCGGTCCCGGCCGGGGCCTGCTCCAGGGCCAGCCGGAACAGGACGGCCGCGTCGAGGGCGTGCACGGCCGGCCAGCGCTGGGCGCCGTCACCCGGGTAGCCGGACACGCCGGTCTGGCGCGCGATCCGGGTCAGCAGGCCCGCGAAGCCGCCGTCACCCTCGTTGTGGACGGTGCGCGGCAGGCGCACGGCCGCGCTCCGGACCCCGCGCGAGGCCAGGTCCAGTGCGGCCATGACCGCGCGGCCGCGGCCGCCGACCGGCCCGTCGGTCGGCGAGGGGTCGGCTTCGGTGGACGTGCGGCCCGGCACCCACGGCGTCCCCGAGACCGTGACGAAGGGACGGTCGCTGCCGACGAGCTCCTCGCCCAGCACCGCGATGGCGGCGCTTTCCTCGGCGACCGCCCGCGCGACCGCTTCGGCGCTGCTGAAGTCGTTGCTGAACGCCAGGTGGATCACCCCGTCGGCCCGGGCCGCACCGGCGCGGACGGTGTCCAGGTCGGCCAGATCTCCCCGCAGCGTCCGGGCGCCGGCCTTCTCCGCCGCGGCCGCGGACGTGTCGGAGCGGGCGAGGACCACCGCGGTGTGGCCGTTGGCGAGCAGCTCCGCGACGACGGCGGAGCCGACCAGCCCGGTGCCACCGGTGACGAAAACATCCATGGAACACTCCCTGGAACGTGATGGGACTAGTGTCTCATCACGCTACCAGAGTGATGAGACACTAGTCCCATCGCCTATGATCGTCGCATGGCACGATGGGAACCCGGAGCGCGTGAACGGCTCGTCGTGGCCGCCGTCGAACTCTTCACCGAGCAGGGGTACGACGCCACCACGGTCGCGCAGATCGCCGAGCACGCCGGCGTCACGCGCAGCACGTTCTTCCGGTACTTCCCCGACAAGCGCGACCTGCTGGTGGCCGGCCAGGAAACGCTGAGCCGCCTGCTCGCCGAGGGGATCGCCGAGGCGCCGCCCGAGGCCAGCCCGCTCGAAGCGGTCGCGGCCGGCCTCGAACGCGCGTCGAACACGATGGGCCCGGTCAACCACCAGCTCGGCCCCCGCCTGAAGGCGGCCATCGCCGCCAGCACCGAGCTCCAGGAGCGCGACGCCCTCAAGAGCATCGGCCTCGCGGCCGCCATGACGACCGCCCTCGCCGCCCGCGGGGTACCCGACGCGATCGCCCAGCTCGCGGGCGAGCTGGGCGTCCTGGCGTTCAAGCGGGGTTACGCCGAGTGGTCCGAGGCCGACCGCGACACCGCGGGCGAGCTCGCGCCGTACACGCTGGCGGCCCTGGACGACCTGCGGGCGGCCAGCGCGTCACTGGGCTGATCCCGGTCAGAAGCCGGGGAACACCCGGCGCAGGTCGTCGAGCGAGACCTTGCCCTCGACCGTGACGCCCTTGTCGTACGGCGCCTTGAGCCGGCCGCTGACCAGCCGGATGAACGCCTCGGCCGGCCCGTTGAACGTCGCGGACGGCGCCTCGAGGTGGTCGGCGACCGTGACCACGTCGTCGATCACCAGCGTGCCGCCGGGGACCGCGACCGACGCCGGGTCGGCGAGCTCCGCCGGCTTCGCGAGGAAGCCCAGCATGAACCCGAGGGGGCCGGACATGTGCTCGACCAGCACGTCGGCCGAGCCCGCGTCCACCCCGGCGTCAGCGTCGAAGGCCACGCGTACGTCCCACGAGTGGTTGGCCACCTCGCTGAGCCGCATGCCCAGCGCGGTCAGCAGCGGGACCGGCTCCGGCAGGAAGCCGAGGTCGACGGTCAGCGACGTGCGCTGCTCGGGCGTGAACGCCTCGACCAGCTCGAGCCAGCGGGCGTTGTGCTCCAGGAAGCCCTCGGCCTGCGCGCGCGGCGCCGACCCGTCCCAGCGGGCCCAGATCGTCTGGTTGTCTTCGGGCGTCACGTCCTCCCCCGCAGCCTTGGCGATGGGCGCGTAGCCGATTTCCGCACCGCTGCCGAGGTGGGAAAGAGCCTGGGCGACGGTCCACTCCGAGGCACCGCTGGTCGCGGCCAGCTGGTCGTCGGTGAGCGTGCTGACGAGGGCGGCGAGCGTGTCGTGCTCGGCGCGGAGGGCGGTGATCGTACGGTCCACGAGTTGACTCATGCCACGCTCAACTCCCGGCCGGGCGTGTGTGTTCCGGAGACGTTCGGGAGGCAGGCTAGGTTACCCGGATGAGCCTCCTCGATGACGTCGCCGAGCGCGACGGCTGGCGCTGCTGGGTGTGCGACGAACCGGTCGACCCCGGCATGTCGGTGAACGACTCGCGCGGGCCCAGCGTCGACAGCCGGACCGCCGACCGCAAGGCCAAGGTCGCCGAGCGGCTCGCGCACCGCGGCTGCAACACCCGCAAGGGCGCGGTCAAGGTGGTCATCGCGTGGCCGGACCGCCTGCACGTGGCCGAGCCCGCGCCGCTGATCACCGTGGCCGGCCGGCTGGAACGCAAGGGCGGCCGCGAGATGGTGGCCCGCTGCCCGACCGAGCAGGACGCCCAGGAAGCGGCCGACTGGCTGGTGGACCGGTTCTCCCGGCTGGTACCGGGGATGCCGGTGACCGCGAACGTCGAGCCGGGCGGCGGCCAGTTCCTCGTCATCCTGGCCACCGGCCGCCGCTGAACCGCATCCCTTTCTACCCGTCGAAGCGGAAGTACACCGTGCGGTGGTAGTCGCCGGTGGCGGCGTTCGGCCGGCTCTCCGGGCCCAGCGACGCGACACCGTGGAACTTGTTGCCGATCGGCGCGATGCCGTCCAGGAGCGAGATGCCGCCCGCCGGGTAGGTGACCACGGCGTTCTGCGGATCGGGTCCCACCGCCGGGGTGAACAGCCGCAGGAACAGGCCTTCGTCCGCGGCGACCACCGTGACCGCGCCTTCGGTCGTGTCCAGCACCGCCCAGCAGGTCCGCGCGTGGTAACCCTTGAACTCCGGGTAGGCGAACCCGCTCGCCCCGGTCGCGGTGTTGTCGTACGGCTTGGTCCAGACGTCCGGGGACACGCCGCGCAGCCGGTTCTTGTAGACGCGGTACGGCCCGTCCCCGAGCCAGGTGAGGCCCCGCACGTATCCCTCGGGGTAGTCGAAGGTCACGCCGAGGTGGTCGTGGTCGCCGGTGGCGCGGTAGCGGTACTCCAGCCGCAGCCAGCCGTTGGCGTCCAGGCGCCAGCGCACGGACGTCAGGTCGCCGCTGTAGTCGCACTGCACGACCCAGCCGGTGCCGTCGCGGAAGTGGCTGAACCCGGTGAGCGTGGCCGCCCCGCCGGCCGGGGCGGGGCCGTTGGCCAGCGACACCGGCGTGCTGCCGCGGCGCACACCGGTGAGCCGTCCATTGGACTTGCTGACGGTGACCCGGGTGGCGCCGGCGACGAGCACAACGTCGGCGGTGGTCTCGGTCGCGGTGACACCGCCGGTGGTCGCCGGCTTGACCAGGCGCGCGGCGAAGTCCGGCGCCTTGCGGACACGCCACGTCCAGCCGGCGACGTCCCGGCCGGTCCGGTCGGTCACGCTCAGCCGCAGCGCGTCGGCGCCGGTCCAGTCGGCGGGCAGGCCGAGCGTCACCGCGCCGGTGGCGCCCGGTGCGACGTCCGGCCCGGCCGCCTCTCCCCGGGACAGGACCTGGTGGCCGGTGCCCGCGCCGGGCGCGGGGAAAGCCAGCAGCTGCCAGGCGAACCGGCACTCGCGGAGGTTCGTGAAGTCGTACCGGTTGACCAGTTTCACGGTCTTGTCGAACGACGCCGGGAAAACCGAGTCGTAGTAGGCCGGGCTGGCCAGCTGGACCGGCGACCAGATGTCCTTGATCGTGTAGAAGCTGCCTTCCTTTTCCCGGTACGGGCCGAGAATCCCGTCGGGGGCGCGGCTGCCGTTGGTGTCGAGAGCCCCGCCGCGGTCGTCCCGCGCGACGCTTTCGTCGACGAGCGCCCAGATGAACCCGCCCGCCGAGCGCTGGGCACCGCCCATGAGCTTCCAGTAGTCGTTCAGGCCCGCCCCGGCGCCGCCGTCGTAGAGACCGTGCAGGAACTCCGTCGGCATGAAGATCGTGGTGCCGGCGACCTTGCTCGCCGTGCTGTCGTAGGTCTGGTAGTGGCTGGTGTCGATGCCACTGAACGTCGTCCACGGGTGCAGTACCGCCCGCCGCTGCGGGTCGTACTGCCCGAAGTCGTCGTCGAGCGCGGTGTTCCAGCCGCCTTCGTTGCCGTTGTCCCAGAACAGGATCGACGGGTGGTTGACGTCGCGCTCCACCAGGGCCTTGACCAGCGGGGCGCCGACACCCTCGTCGTAGTGGTGCTGCCAGCCGGTCAGCTCGTCCAGGACGTAGAGCCCGAGCTCGTCGCAGAGGTCGAGGAAGAACGCGTCCGGCGGGTAGTGCGACATCCGGACGGCGTTCAGGTTCATGTCCTTCATCAGCCCGATGTCGAGGCGGGCGAGGCGCGGACTGGACGCCCGGCCGGACGTCGGCCAGAACGTGTGCCGGTTCGCTCCTTTGAGGACGATCCGCTTGCCGTTGACGTAAATGCCGTCACCGGCCCGGACCTCCACCGTACGGAAGCCGAAGCGTTCGACGGTGCTGTGCAGCGGAGTCCCGGCGGCGCTCGCGAGCGTCAGCTCGACCTGGTGGCGGTTCGGCGTTTCGGCCGTCCACAGGAGCGGCTGGGTCGCGGTGGTCGTCAGGGTCGCGCCGGTGGCTCCGCTCGCGACGGCGACCGAGAACGCGCCCCCGACGGCCGTGCCGTCGAGCCGCCGCAGCTGCGCGGTCAGCCGGGCCGCCGCGGTCACCCCGGCGAGCGTGACGTGGGCGGCGAAGGTCCCGTCCGCGCGGGCGTCGACCGCGACGCGGTCGATCCGGGCGGCCGGGTACGCCTCCAGGAAGACCGGCCGGAAGATGCCGCCGAAGTTCCAGAAGTCGCCCCGGCGCTCGGCGTCGTTCACCGAGTTGTCGGCCGATTCCTTGCTGACGGCCGCTTCGAGCAGGTTCGGCTCGCCGAGCCGCAGCAGGGCCGTGACGTCGTAGCGGAAGCGGTAGAAGCCGCCCTGGTGCACCGGTCCCGCCGACACGCCGTTGACCCGCACGTCGGCGTCGGTCATGGCGGCCTCGAACACCAGGAAGATCCGGCGGCCGGCCCAGGAGGCCGGCGGTGTGAACGAGTGCCGGTAGTTGCCCTTCTCCGCCGGGACGAGATCCCCGCCGTAGTGGTAACTGCCGAAGCCGTGGCATTCCCAGTTCGACGGCGTCGGGATCGTGGCCCACTCGCCCGCGCGGCGGCCGGCCGTGACCTGGAAGTCCCAGTCGACCGGGTGGTCGGCGTCGCCGCCGGTGAGCAGCATCGTCTCGGTCATTGGACCCGTTCCGGCCGCCGAAGCGACTCGGGACGTCGGCCATCCCGCGACGGCCACGCCGGCCGCGCTGATCGCCAGAGCCTGACGACGGGTGAGTTCCACCAGGCCTCCCAGAGTCCGATCTGATATATGACACACCGTACAACGGCAATCGCCGACCAACCGGACAAGCAGGCGGACAAGTCTTGACGTCCGCTCGCGGGCCCACGACAGTGGTGCGGCACTCAGGCCCCTCCCCTGCCCCCGCCCCCGCGGTCTCCGGCCGATCCACTGTGAAAGGTAGGAGAATGTTCTCCTCGAACGTCCGCCGCCGACTGCGCTTCGGTGTCCTGACCGCGGTGATCGCCGCCGCCGCGCTGGTCGCGCCCACCGCCACCACCGCGACCGCCGCCACCGGCTCGACCGTGGTCGGCGTGGCCTCCGGGCGCTGCCTGGACGTCGTCGGCAACAGCACCGCGGCCAAGACACGCGTCAACATCTACGACTGCAACGGCCAGGCCAACCAGGCCTGGACGTTCACTTCGGCGGGCGAACTGCGGGTCTACGACGGCACCATGTGCCTCGACGTCGCCGGCGCGAGCACCACGTCCCCGGCCGACGCGCAGATCTACCCCTGCAACGGCGGCGCCAACCAGAAGTGGCGGATCAACACCGACGGCACCATCACCGGCGTGCAGTCGGGCCTCTGCCTCGACGTCACCGCCGCGGGCACCGCGAACAGCACCCTGGTCGGGTTGTACACCTGCAACGGCGGGGGCAACCAGAAGTGGCGCACCTCCCTCGGCGACGCCCAGCCGCCGAGCGTGCCGGGCAACCCGCGCGTCAGTGACCTGGTCTGCGACGCCGTGACGTTCTCGTGGAACGCGTCCACCGACAACGTGGGCGTGGCGTTCTACGACGTCTACCACGACGGCCAGCTGATGAAGTCGGTGAGCGGGAACACCCTGTCGACGAGCCTCACCGTGGTCGGCGGGGTGACCTGGGGCCTGTACGTCAACGCCCGGGACGCCGCGGGCAACGTCTCGCAGGCCAGCGCCACCGTGCCGATCACGCCGCCGCAGTGCCAGCCGGACACCCAGGCGCCGACCGCGCCGACGAAGCTGACCGGCAGCGCGTCCGGCACGACGGTGACCCTCAACTGGACCGCCGCCACGGACAACATCGGCGTCCGGGCGTACGACGTCTACCGCGGCGGCGCCAAGGTCGGCGCCGTCACCGGGACCGCCACCGCGCCGCCCGCGACCACCTTCGTCGACAGCGGGCTGGCGGCGAACACGAGCTACGCGTACTACGTGGTGGCCCGCGACGCCCAAGCGAACGTGTCTCCGCCCAGCGCGACCACGACCGTGACCACCGGCGCAGCCTGCGGCGACTCCGTGTGCGCGGTGACACAGATCGCCACCGACACCGACATCCCGTGGGGCCTGGTGACCCTGCCGGACGGCACGATCCTCTACAGCCGGCGCGACGCCCACGACATCGTCCACCTGAACCCCGCCACCGGGGCCAAGACCAGCGTGGGCACGGTCCCCGGCGTGGACAACACCGACGGCGAAGGCGGGCTGCTCGGTCTGGCGATCGCGTCCACGTTCGCCGGTGACCACTGGCTCTACATCATGCACACGTCGCCGTCCGACAACCGGATCGTGCGGATCAAGCTGGAGAACGACAGGCTCAACACCGGCACCGAACAGGTCCTGCTCAGTGGCTTGCTGCGCAACAAGTTCCACAACGGCGGCCGGCTGCGCTTCGGCCCCGACGGCAAGCTGTACGCCAGTACCGGTGACGCCCAGAACGGCGACAACGCGCAGAACAAGGCCAGCCTCAACGGGAAGGTCCTGCGGCTCAACCCGGATGGCACGGTGCCCTCGGACAACCCGTTCGGCAACCAGGTGTGGAGCTACGGCCACCGCAACCCGCAGGGACTCGCGTTCGACTCCCAGGGCCGCCTGTGGGAGCAGGAGTTCGGCAACGCGGTGATGGACGAGACCAACCTGATCACCAAGGGCGGCAACTACGGCTGGCCTGCCTGTGAAGGCACGTCGGGGACGTGCGGCACCGCGGGGTTCATCGCGCCCAAGCGGACGTACGCCACGGCGGACGGTTCCTGCTCCGGCATCACCATCGTCCGCGACGTGCTCTACGTCGCCTGCGAACGCGGGACCCGGATGTACCGCGAGGTGATCAGCGGCAGCGACCTGACCGACGTCCAGGCGTACTTCAACGGCACCTACGGCCGGTTGCGCACGGTGGAACCCGCGCCCGACGGCGGCCTGTGGCTGACCACCACCAACAACGGCGACAAGGACAGCATCCCCGACAACAGCGACGAGAAGATCTTCCACGTCACCCTCGGCGGCTAGCCGGGCGAGGGACGCGACGGGCGCGGCCGAACCGCACCTTGTTTATGTCACCGCGTGCCATTACTCTATTCGGCACACGGTGACGAATCTCGCGTGTCCTGCTCAGCCCGTGCCGAAGGAGTCACGATGACCGAGAAGACCAGCCCCGCGACCGAATCCGCCGAAACCACTGAGGCCGCTGAGATCCCGGTCGCCGAAGACCTGCTCGTGGAAGAGGTCTCGATCGACGGCATGTGCGGTGTCTACTGAGACGCGGGCGGCGTTCGACCTGGACAGCGCGTGGCGCCTCGACGACCGGGTCTCGATCCGGCCCGAACGGTTCGGCGCGCTGCTCTACCACTTCGGCACCCGCCGCCTGTCCTTCCTGAAGAATCCGACCCTGCTGGCCGTGGTCCGCGGGCTCACCGAGCACCCGACCGCCCGCTCGGCGTGTACCGAAGCCGGGGTCGGTCCCGACGAGCTGCCCCGCTACCGCGCCGCGCTGGCCACCTTGGCCGAGTCACGGATGATCCAGCCGAGGAGCGTCTGATGTCGCTCGTGGACGAATTCCAGTACGGCCTCGACGCTCCCATCTGCCTCACCTGGGAGCTCACCTACGCCTGCAACTTGTCTTGTGTGCACTGCCTTTCGTCGTCGGGACGGCGGGATCCGCGGGAGCTGTCCACCGCGGAGTGCCAGGCGCTGATCGACGAGTTCGAGCGGATGCAGGTCTTCTACGTCAACATCGGCGGCGGGGAACCGACCGTGCGGCCGGACTTCTGGGAACTGGTCGACTACGCCACCGCGCACCACGTCGGCGTCAAGTTCTCCACCAACGGCGTCAAGATCACCCCCGAGGTGGCCCGGCGCCTGGCCGGGAGCGACTACGTGGACGTCCAGATCTCCCTGGACGGCGCCACCGCCGAGGTCAACGACCACGTCCGCGGCAGCGGCTCCTACGCCACGGCGATCCGCGCGATGGACAACCTCGCCGCGGCGGGCTTTCGCGGGTTCAAGATCTCCGTCGTGGTCACCCGGCAGAACGCGGGCCAGCTCGACGAGTTCAAGGCCATCGCCGACCGCTACGACGCCCAGCTGCGGCTGACGCGGCTGCGTCCCTCAGGGCGCGGCGCGGACGTCTGGGACGAACTGCACCCCACCGCCGCGCAGCAGCGCTCGCTGTACGAGTGGCTGGTCGCGCACGGCGAGAACGTGCTCACCGGCGACTCGTTCTTCCACCTCGCCGGGTACGGCGAGGGCGCGCTGCCGGGGTTGAACCTGTGCGGCGCCGGGCGGGTGGTGTGCCTGGTCGACCCGGTCGGCGACGTTTACGCCTGCCCGTTCGCCATCCACGACACCTTCCTGGCGGGGAACATCCGCGAGGCCGGCGGGTTCACGAGCGTCTGGCGGGAGTCCGAGCTGTTCACGGAGTTGCGCAGCCCGCAGAGCGGCGGTGCGTGCACGTCGTGCTCGGCGTTCGACGCCTGCCGCGGCGGCTGCATGGCGGCCAAGTTCTTCACCGGGCTGCCGCTGGACGGCCCGGACCCCGAATGCGTGCGCGGCCACGGCGAGCCGGCCCTGGCCGGGGTCACCAGCGTGCCGAAGCCGTCGCTGGACCACTCGCACCGGCGCCGCCCGGTCCCGGTGACGATCGGGATGCGGCGGCCACCGGAACGAGCGTGCGACGAGAACCCCCTCGTCGGGTTCGGCGGCTGACGCGCCTAGCTGTCCTCGCGGTAGAGGACCAGGTGCTCGTGGTACAGCACGCCGTCACGGACGTCACCGGTGGCGGTGAAACCGGTGTCGTCGACGTAGTCGATGTGGTTGCCGGTCACGGTGTAGCTGCCGGTGTAGGCGCTCTTCCTGCGGCCGCGTGCCTCGTCGTAGCGGCCGTCCGGCCGCAGTTCCTGGCGGATGTGGCCGTCGGCGGTCACCCACATCCCGGTGAAGGGAGCGTGTTCGTCGGTCATGCTTCCAGCGTCACCGTTCGGCCGCCGGCGAACCAGGGTGCGGTTCTCCCAGGTTCACGGCTCCCCGGCTCGCAGCGTCCCGGTCGCGGTCTGCCGCCCGTGGCGGTCGCGGACGGCCGTCGTGGCGCCGTCGGCCCGGGCGATCAGCCCCTGGTGGTCGAACAGCGGCGACACGAGCCGGTACTCGAAGTCCAGATCACCGCCGGCACCGTTCGCCCGGGCGGCTTCGGCCATGGCCAGGGCCTGGAGCGGGCCGTGGGTGAGCAGCCCGGGATACCCCTCGACGTCGCGGCTATAGCCGCGGTCGTAATGGATGCGATGCGCGTTGTAGGTCAAGGCGGAGAAGCGGAACAGCAGCGTCGGCGTCACCTCGAGCGCCCACTCGCCCTCGGCGGGCGGAACCACCGGGCCTTCAGCCGGGCTCGGCAAGGCGGCCCCGGCTTCGCGGTAGACGACGTCCTGCCGCTCGTCGACCACCACCTGCCCGCGCTGCCGGACCCGGTGCGACACCACGACGAACGTCAGCTCGCCCGACCGGCCGTGTTTCTCCGTCGTGGAAACGACTTCCGAGTGCCGAGTGGCGGGTTCCCCGCAGCGCAGCGCCCCGGCCGTCCGGACCCGGCCGCCCGCCCACATCCGGCGCCGTCCCGCGCCCGGCGGGGCGAGGACCCCGCCGCGCACCGGGTGGCCGTCCGGGCCGAGGTCCGCCTGCGCGGGCCGCTCCAGCAGGTACAACCAGTGCCACAGCAGGGGAAGCCCGGCTTCGACGTCCGGCAGCGGCACGCCGAGCAGCGCGGCCAGCGCCTCGGCCGGCTCGGGCTGGATCAGCTCCGTGCGGTCCATGCTTCTCCCTCCGGCTCAGGACTGGATGCGGTGGCGCTCGACCAGCTGGCGCGCGATGACGTTCCGCTGGATCTCGTTCGTGCCCTCGCCGACGATCATCAGCGGCGCGTCACGGAAGTACCGTTCGACGTCGAACTCCGTGGAATAGCCGTACCCGCCGTGGATCCGGACCGCGTCGAGCGCGATCTGCATCGCCGTCTCCGACGCGAACAGCTTGGCCATCCCGGCCTCCATGTCCGCGCGCTCCCCGGAGTCGTAGCGACGGGCGGCGTGGTGCACCAGCTGCCGCGCGGCCTCGAGCTTGGTGGCCATGTCGGCCAGCAGGTTGCCCACGGACTGGTGCTGCCAGATCGGCTTGCCGAAGCTCTCCCTCTCCTGGGCGTAGCGCAGGGAATCCTCCAAGGCAGCGCGCCCGACACCCAGCGCCCGACCGGCGACCTGGATCCGGCCGATCTCCAGCCCGCGCATCATCTGCGCGAACCCGCGCCCCTCCTCACCGCCGAGCAACGCCGTCACGGGCACGCGGAAGCCGTCGAAGGCCAGTTCGCAGCTCTCGACGCCCTTGTAGCCGAGCTTCGGCAGGTCACGCGAGACGTGGAAGCCGGGGCCGGGCTCGGCGAGCAGGATGCTGATGCCGCGGTGGGCCGGCTCCGCCGCGGGATCGGTCTTGCACAGCAGGGCGACCAGCTGCGAGCGGCGGGCGTTGGTGATCCACGTCTTCGAGCCGTTGACGACGTAGGCGTCGCCGTCGCGGCGCGCGGTGGTGCGCAGCGCCTGCAGGTCGGAGCCGCCGCCAGGCTCGGTCAGGGCCATCGTCGCGCGGATCTCGCCGGTCGCCAGCTTCGGCAGGTAGGCGTCCTTCTGCTCCCGGGTCCCGTGGTCGAGCAGCAGCTTCGCGACGACGGTGTGCCCGCCCATCGCACCGGCCAGGCTCATCCAGCCGCGGGCCAGCTCTTCGGTGACCGCGGCGTAGCACCGCGCGGACACGTGCGCCTCGCCCCACGGCTCCGGGATCGCGAGCCCGAAGACGCCCATCTCCTTCATCTGCTCGATCAGCTTCTCGGGGTAGACGTTGCCGTGGTCGAGCTCCTGCGCGACGGGCCGGACCTCGCGGTCGACGAACGCCCCCACCAGGGCGACGATCGCCTCTTCCTCCTCGGTGAGCCCGTCCATGACGACATCCTCTCTGTGGCCGGCTGCCCACCCATCATGACTCCTGCCCCCGGGTCCAGCAGGCCGTCACCCGGTGGATCCAGGCATTGACATCACCTGTGACGAGGAGCACCCTGGCGTGACCGAAATCGTCTAGACCAATCTCCCCGTATTTCGCCCCAGACCTGTCGCAGCCCGGGATTGAAACGTTGCAATCGTGGAGGTCGCCATGCGTTCCGCCGCCCTGGTGGGTGCCCTGCTCCTGGTTCTCCTCGCGGCACCACCCCTCGAGGCTCGCACGGGCTCCCCACCGCCGTTCGCTTCGGCGCTCGACCTGCCGAACCTCTCACCGACGTCCCGGACGGTGCGCCCGGTCGCCGTCCAGGGCACCTCCGGCTCGGTGGCCAACCCGCAGAACGTCCTGTCCGGGCAGGCGACCCGGCTGTCCGGGACGAACTCGTCGATCACCCTCGACTTCGGCAAGGAGGTCGGCGGGATCGCCACCCTCTCGTTCGGCGCGACCAGCGGCGGGCAGCGGGTCGGGCTCGCGTTCACCGAGTCGTCGCTCTACATCGGACGGACGAGCGACGCCAGCAGCGGCGGCAACGCCGACGGCGCGATCTTCGGGGACGCCACCACCAACGGAACCTACGTGATGCCGGCGGCGCGGCTGCGCGGCGGTTTCCGGTACCTGACGGTCTTCCTGAACACCGCGGGCTGGGCGGACCTCACCGGCGTGTCCCTGGCCTTCACACCCGCGCCGGGCAAGGCGAACCCCGCCGCGTACGCGAACTACTTCTCCTCGAGCGACAACCTGCTCAACCGGATCTGGTACGCGGGCGCCTACACCGTGCAGACCAACATCATCGCGAGCAACCAGGGCCGGGCCTGGCCGCCACCACCGTCCGAATGGGACAACAGCGCCGTGGTCGGGGTGGGCAATTCGGTGCTGGTGGACGGCGCCAAACGGGACCGGACCGTCTGGCCCGGCGACCTCGGTATCTCCGTCCCGACCGCCTACGCGTCGATGAACGAGCTGGAAGCGACACGGAACGCGCTGTCGACCATGTACGGCGCGCAGGCCGCCAACGGCGAGATTCCCTGGTCCGGCCCGGTGTTCAACCTCAAGGGCTCGGACACGTACCACACGTGGACCCTGCTCGGCACGTCGTTGTACTACACCTATTCCGCCGACCGTTCCTGGCTCGACTCGGTGTGGTCGAACTACACCCGCGGGATGCAGTTCATCCTCGGCAAGGTCGACTCCGCCGGCCTGCTCAACGTGACCGCGACCCAGGACTGGGCGCGCTCCGGCCAGGGTGGTGAGAACATCGAGGCGAACGCGCTGCTCTACGCCGCGCTGACCGGCGGCGCCACCCTCGCGGCGGTCAAGGGTGACAGCGGTCTGGCCGCCACCTACACGAACAAGGCCGCCGCGCTGAAGGCGGCGGCGAACGCCCGGCTCTGGGACTCCGGTGCGGGCCTGTACCGCGACAACCCGAACAGCGGCCTGTACCCGCAGGACGGCAACTCGCTCGCGGTCTGGTACGGCCTGACCGACTCGCCGTCGAAGGCCACCAGCGTCGTCCGGGCCCTCGCCGCCCGCTGGAACGCCTTCGGTGCCACGACCCCCGAGTGGGGCGGCGGCGTGCACCCCTTCTCCGGCGGCATGGAGGTGCAGGCGCACTTCGCGGCCAACGACGACTTCACCGCCCTGGCCCAGATCCGCCGCACCTGGGGGTACATGCTGGACAGCCCGGTCGGCACGAAGAGCACGTTCTGGGAAGGCATCAACGCCGACGGCAGCCCGGCCTACGGCGGGCCGTTCATGAGTATGTCGCACGGCTGGTCGAGCGGCCCGACCTCGGCGCTCACCTTCGAAGTACTGGGCACCGCACCGGAACCCCAGGCCGGCCAGTACCGGTTCGTGCCGCACCCCGGCGACCTGACCAGCGCCGAAGGCCGGATCACGCTGCCACAGGGGCCGTTGAACGGATCCTGGTCCCGCGATCCCGGTGCCGGCACCTACACCGCGCACCTCGCCGCCCCCGCCGGCACGACCGGCCGGATCGGCGTGCCCAAGCTGGGTGGCGCGAACATCAACGTCTCCGTCAACGGCGCGGTGGTGTGGAGCGGCGGCACCTTCACGCCCCGCCCCGGGATCGGCGCCACGTCGCAGGACGGCGATTACGTCTACCTCACCGGCGTCGCGCCGGGCACCTACGACGTGACCGCCACCGGGCTCGGCAACCCCAGCGCTCCCCCGCCGCCCACCGCCGGTGGGCTCCCGGCCGGTTTCTCCTACTGCGCCACGGAAAGCGGGCAATGCACCTTCTCCGGCACCCGGAGCGTCGCCTACGGAGCCGGGACCTACACGTTCAAGACCGCGACCTCGGCGACCGCCTGCACGAACGACGCGTTCGGCACCGACCCGGCCGCGAACCTCGCCAAGTCCTGTTATGTGGCACCACTCGGCGGCCCCGCCGGGTACACGGCCTGCGCGGCCGAAAACGGCACCTGCTCCTTCACCGGCTACGGCCGCGACATCGCCTACGGCGCGAACGGCGCGTTCGTCCACCGGGTGTTCAGCGCCGGGACCCCGTGCACCAACGGCGTCTTCGGCGATCCGATCGGCAACGTCGCGAAGTCGTGCTACATCGCGCCGGCCGGCCCACCGGCGGGCGGCTGGAGCCAGTGCGCGAGCGAAGGCGGCTCCTGTCCCGCGACCGCCGGCCAGCCGATCGCCTACGGCGCGTACGGCGCGTTCCGGTACGCCACCGCCACGGGCAACACCGGCTGCGCCAACGATTCCTTCGGCGGCGACCCGGTCTCGGGTGAGTCCAAGGCGTGCTACACCGCCGGCGGCAGCCCACCCGGCTACACCACCTCGTGCGCCGGCGAAGGCGCCACGTGCGCCTTCACCGGCCAGCGCACGGTCGCCTACGGCGCAAGAGGAGCGTTCGTCTACCACACCTTCACCGGCGGAACCCCCTGCACGACCACGGCGTTCGGCATCGACCCGCTGAACGGAGTCGCGAAGTCCTGCTACCTGACGCCGTAACGGATTTCCCTACCACAGAGGAGAGGTTCAGCTCCCTGGCCCGCGCCACCGCCTCGGTGCGGTTGCGGGCCGGCAGCCGGCCGAAGATCTGGTACAGGTGCCACTTCGTCGTGCCGACCGTGATGAACGGCTTGTCCGCCACCTGCTGGTTGGACATCAAGCCGGACGAGTGGGTCCGTCACGGATCGATCACGAACGCGGAGTCCGGACGTGAGCGTGTGGTGCCTCGGCTAGACAGAGCACCATGTCGGTGCGGCGAGTGTGGAGGCGCATCCTGGTCGGGGCCGGGTTCACGTTCGTCGCACTCGTCCTGTGTTGCCTGTGGGGGCTGGGGGCGTTCCAGCTGGCTGTCCGCGGCCATCCCACCGGCTTCGGCGCGGCCTGGCCGGTCGCGTTGCTCTGGGCGGTGTTGTCGTTGTTCGTCTTCGTGCTGGCCACCGGCGGTATCGCGGTGCTCATCACCTTCGGCGTGGACAGGGGCCGCCCGGCGCTATGGGTCACTCTCGCCATCGCTGCGGTCGTGATCGGTTTGGTTACCTGGGGTTACGTGGTGGCCACCCGCGCAGCGATGATCCACTACGACAACACTGCTCTCCCAGAGGACGTCGCAGGTGCGGGTGACCCGGGTCACTCGTCGCAGAACTCGTCCCTGACAAGGCGCTGTACCGCTTTCCGGTACACGTCCGCCGGCACGGTTCCGGTGTCCACGTAGGTGATCGAGGCTTCCAGGGTCCTGCTGCCGTCGGGGGTGCCGTACATCAGCGTCCCGTAACCCTGGACGCCGCCGTTGTGGTTGAGCAGCACGGTGCCGCTGCAGTTGGCGTCCGCGTGCAGCTCGAACAGTCCGAGGCCGTAGTCGCTCGACGGATCGGGCGTCGGGTGCGGCTTGAGCATCTCGGCCAGCAGCGGGGCCGGGAGGAGCTTCCCGCCCGTCAGCGCGGCGAGGAACGTGCCGAGGTCCCGGGTGGTCGAGATGATCTCCCCGGCGCTGGAGATCCAGGAGGGGTTCTGGCGGGTGATGTCGACGGTCTTCCACGTCCCGGCGTCCGGGTAGCGGTAGTAACCGTGGGCGTGCGGGCCGGGGACGTCCACGGAGGTGCCGGGGACCACCACGGTGTCCCGCAGCCCGAGCGGCCGCAGGATCCGCCGCTGCACGACCTCGGCGTACGACCGGCCGGTGACCTTCTCGATCAGCAGCCGGGCCACGACGTAGTTGGTGTTGGAGTAGCTCCAGTCCGAGCCCGGCGCGAACCGCCCCGGCTTGGCCACGGCGAGCCGCACCAGGTCCTGCGGCCGGTAGGTGCGGAACCGGTTGTCCACCCACTCCCGGCCCGACCAGGGAATTCCCGGTACGACCGTCCCGTCGGGGTAGCGGTCGCCGGTGTAGTCGACCAGCCCGCTGGTGTGCTGCAGCAGCATCCGCACCGTGATCCGCCGGTCGAACCCGAACTCGGGCAGGGAGGCGGCCACCGGGCTGTCCAGCCCGATCCGGCCCTCGGCCACCAGCTGCAGCACCGCGGTCGCGGTGAACGTCTTGGTGGCGCTGCCGATCCGGAACCGCCCGTCCGTCGGCGGCTTCGCCGTCTCCCCCAGCTCGCGCACCCCGGCGCTGCCGGTCCAGTCACCACGAGGGTCGTGCACGCGCAGCTGCACCCCGGTGAACCCGGAGTCGACGATCGACTGGATCGTCTCCCGCAGCTCCGGACGTCCCTGCCCCGCGAAGGCCGCCGGCGCGGTCACGCCGGTCAGCAGGGCGGCGGCCGCCACCGCCCACCGGGTTTTCACGAGAGCTTGCGGCGGTAGGTGATGGTCGCGAAGACATACGCGACGACCAAGATGCCGGCGCACCAGGCCAGCGCGATCCCGAGGTCGGCACCGACCGGCTGCTGGGTGAGCAGGCTGCGCAGTGCGTTGACGATCGACGTCACCGGCTGGTGCTCGGCGAAGGCGCGCACCGGGCCGGGCATCGTGCCGGTGGGCACGAACGCGGAGCTGAGGAACGGCAGGAAGATCAGCGGGTAGGAGAACGCGCTGGCGCCGTCCACGGACTTCGCGGTGAGGCCCGGGATGACCGCGAGCCACGTCAGCGCCAGGGTGAACAGCAGCAGGACGCCGAGCACCGCGAGCCACGCCCCGATGCCCGCTCCCGACCGGAAACCCATGAGCAGTGCGACACCCACGACGACCACGAGCGAGATCAGGTTGGCGACCAGCGACGTCAGCACGTGCGCCCACAGCACGGACGACCGCGCGATCGGCATGGACTGGAACCGCTCGAAGATGCCGTTCTTCAGGTCCAGGAAGAGCCGGAACGCGGTGTAGGAGATGCCCGAGGCGACGGTGATGAGCAGGATGCCGGGCAGCAGGTAGTTCACGTACGAATCCGAGCCGGCCTTGATCGCGCCGCCGAACACGTAGACGAACAGCAGCAACATGGCGATCGGCATGATCGCGGTCGTGATGATGGTGTCGGCGCTGCGCGTGATGTGGCGCAGCGACCGTCCCAACAGGACAGTGGTGTCCCCGAAGAAGTGCTTGGTCATCAGTGCTCCTCTCTCGCTTCGGTGCCGACGAGGGCGAGGAAGACGTCTTCCAGCGTCGGCTGCTTCTCGACGTACTCGACCTTGACCGGTGGGAGCAGCCGCTTGAGCTCGGCGAGGGTGCCGTTCACGATGATCCGGCCCTCGTGCAGGATCGCGATCCGGTCGGCGAGGTGCTCGGCCTCGTCCAGGTACTGCGTCGTGAGCAGCACGGTGGTGCCTCGCCCGGCGAGTTCCCTGACGGCCTGCCACACCTCGAGGCGCCCCTGCGGGTCGAGCCCGGTCGTCGGCTCGTCGAGGAAGACGACCGGCGGGTTCCCGACGAGGCTCATCGCGATGTCGAGACGGCGGCGCATGCCCCCGGAGTACGTCGCCGCCTTCCGCGCCGCCGCGTCGGTCAGGGAGAACCGCTCGAGCAGGTCGTCCGCGATCCGGCCCGGGCCCTTCAGGTGCCGCAGCCGGGCCACCAGCACCAGGTTCTCCCGGCCGCTGAGGATCTCGTCGACGGCCGCGAACTGCCCGGTGAGGCTGAACGACGCCCGGACGTCCTCGGCCTGCGTGGCGACGTCGAAGCCGTTGACGCCGGCCGTCCCCGCGTCGGGCTTGAGGAGCGTCGACAGGATCCTGATGACGGTCGTCTTGCCCGCGCCGTTCGAGCCGAGCAGGGCGAAGATGCTGCCGCGCGCCACTTCGAAGTCCACACCACGCAGGACGCGCAGTGTCTTGTACGACTTCTCGAGGCCGCGCACGTGGATCGCCGGGGCCGTCATGACCGGGCCTCCCCGGTCGCTTCTTCCGCGCGCTTGATGCCGTTGGTCAGCCGGTCCCGCTCCCGGATGACCCAGCCGCCCTTGGTGTAGTTCTGGATGAACGCCTCGACGAAGTCCACGGGGTCCTCGCCGACGATCTCGCGGATCGGCGTCCCGTCCGCCGCGGCCCGTTCGAACAGGTCGGCCAGGTCCTCGAACATCGTGGCCGCACTGGCGCCGTCCGCCGCGCCGAAGAACATCAGGTACCGCTCCAGGGCGTCGACCGCCAGGCGGTAGTTCTCGGGAAGCCTTTTGGTGCGCGCTTTGTAGGCCCGCCAGCGCCGTTTGTCGCCGATCACCCTCGCAGTGATATCCGAAATCTTCATGGTCGGTCGCCCCCTTCACGGAGCTGCTCGAGCCGGTGCGCGAGGAAACTCCAGGTCTTCCAGAATTCTTCGAGCTGCTGCTGTCCCAGTGCGTTGAGCGAATAGACCTTGCGCGGCGGTCCCTTCTCGGACGGGACCTTCTCGACGTCGACGAAGCCGCGCTGTTCGACCCGCACGAGCAGCGCGTAGACCGTCCCCTCGGCGATGTCGGAGAAGCCCTGGTCGCGCAGCCACGCGGTGATCTCGTAGCCGTAGGCGGCCCGGCCGGACAGGATCGCCAGGACGATGCCCTCCAGCACCCCCTTGAGCATCTCCGTCACCTGCTTGCCCACGGGCACCTCGCTCACTACTCAATGACATTGACTACCGGTACATAGTAACGCTGAATACCGATGGCGCAAGGGCCCCGCCGCGGGATCGACGATGGGTCAGCTGTCCGGGCGGGTGCGCGGTATCCATCGCCACAGCGCGCCGGCCGCCGCGAAGCCGACCAGGCCGCTCGCCACGATTCCGGCGCCCAGGCCGGCCAGGGCGGTCACCGCGGACAGGACCAGGGGGCCGACCCCGCTGCCGATGTCCGCCAGTTCGTTCCAGATGCCGAGGTGCGTCGGGCGTCCCACGCGCGGCGACACGTCGGCGCCGAGCGTCATCACGATGCCCGAGCCGATCCCGTTGCCGAAGCCCATCACCATGGCCGCCACCACCAGCGAAACCGCGCCGCCCGCGAACGGCATGACGACGAACGAAACGCCCAGCACGAGCGTGGCGGGCACGGCCACCCAGCGGCGGCCGTGGCGGTCCATCACCTTCCCCGCCGGATAGAACGTCAGCGCGTCGACGGCGCCGGCGACGCCGTAGATGATCGAGCTGGTCGTCGGCGACAGCCCGATGTGCGCCGCCCACAGCGGCACGACCGTCTGGCGGGTCTGCCGGATCGCCGACAGCAGCAGGATCCCGAACCCCAGCGTCGCGTACACCCGCCACCGCTGCCGCAGCATCCCCCGCGTCGTGACGGCGGACGCGTCCGCCCGGTCGCCGGCGGTGACCTCCAGGTCGGGTACCCGGAACACCAGCGCGCCGGCCGCCACGATCGCGACCAGGCTCACGTAGTACGCGCCGGGCAGCCCGGCGAACTGCATCGCCCCGGCCCCGGCGAACGGCCCGAGGAACACGCCCACCCGCATGCTCCCGCCCAGCGTCGACAACGCCCTGGCGCGCATGTGCGCCGGCACGATCTCGGTCAGGTACGACTGCCGGGCCAGGCCGTAGACCGCGCTCGCCGCCCCGATCAGCAGGATCCCGCCGCCGTAGAGCAGGAGTGACGCCGGCCCGCGGCCCAGGTCGACCAGGCAGGTCAGGACGCCGGCGACCATGACGGCCGCCGCCAGGAGCATCGACCGGCGTTCGCCGAACCGGGTCGCGAGCATCCCGGCCGGGATGTTCGCGGCCAGCGACCCGACACCGAGCAGCGCGGCGATCAGCGCGGCCGTCGGAGTGCTCGCCCCGCGGTCGATCGCGCTCAGCGCGACGACCGGCAGCACGGCGCCCTCCGACAGCCCGAACAGGGCCGCCGGCCCGTACGCCGCCGCGGCGACCGAGCGCAGCCGGAAGTCTTCAACCATCTCCGAGCATCATGCGTGACCGGCGCGGGCGGCCGGCGCCGGGAGTGATCAAGATCGCGCGGAGGGCTGCGTGCTCGAGATCATCGGCGGCGACCGGCTCAGGAACCCGCGCCCTGAGCCGACTTCAGCAACGCGTGGGCGAGCGATTCGACGACGAACCGCTCCCACCGGTCCGGGCTCCAGCCGCGGTCACCGAGCACGAGGTACATCTCGAGCCCGGACAGCGCGCACAGGATGTCCACGGCCTCACCGACCGGCACGCGCAGCGCGGACAGACCGTCGAGCTGCTCGGCCAGGACACCGAACGCGGTCGCGGTCTGGGACATGTTCGCCGTCCACTGGGCGGCCATGTCGGGGTCGACGACGGCGGCGTCGCGCACGACCCGCATGATCGGGCCGACCCGCGTCATGATGCCGCGGCCGTAGGCCGTCCACAGTTCGATGACCCGCCGCGGATCCCGCTCGGCCCGGGCCTCCTCCAGCCACGGACGGCCGAGGATGCCGACGGGTGCGTCGTCTCCCACGACGGCGAGGTCGACGGCTTCCTTGAGCACCGTCCGCTTGTTGCCGAAGTGGAAGTACACCGTCTGCACGGCCACTTCGGCCCGTTTCGCGATCTGTTCGAGCGTGGTCGCCGTGTAGCCGTCGGCGACGAACAGGTCGGCCGCCGCGTCCACGATCCGCCGCCGGGTCGCCCGGGTGCGGGCGACGTCGCCCGCAGCCGCGCCTGGTACCAGCGGGTGCTGGGCTTCGAGGTGGCGATCGAGTTCGTCGAAGACGGCGAAGTCCGGGGCGTGGCCCTGCGGCGGGAGGGGTGCTCGCAGCTCGCGCTGCGCCACGATCCCGCCCGTGCCCAGGCGTTGTCCGGCTTCGACGCCCTGGCCCTGCTCGTGCCGTCCCGGGCGGAGGTCGAGACGTGGAAGGCCGCACTGGACGAGGCCGGCGAACCCCACGGCGGCGTCGTGACCGGCCACCAGGGCGGAAAAGTGCTGGTCGGCCTGCACGACCCCGACGGCATCGAGATCCGGCTCTACGCGAACTGAAGGGACGAGCGATGAACACCACGACGATCGACGGCGCCAGCATCGGCTGGACGGACACCGGGGCCGGGGACACCACCTTGCTCGTGCACGCCGGCGTGTTCGGCGCGTGGTTCGAGCCACTGGCCGGGCTCCTCGGTGGCCGGGTGATCCGGATGCTGCGCGCGGGGTACACCGGCGGCATGGGCCGCGTGCGCGAGCCGATCGAGCTCGCCGGGCACGCGGCCCACGCCGCGGCGCTGCTCGATCGCCTCGGTACCGGGCCGGCCACGGTGGTCAGCCACTCCTCCGGCTGCGCGATCGCGCTCCAGCTCGCCCTCGACCGCCCGGATCTCGTGGCCCGCCTGGTGTTGTCCGAGCCGCCGCTGGTCGACGAGCTGCCGGCCCCGGCCGACCTCGCCGAAGTGCGGCGCACGGTCGGCGCGGCGCTGGGCGGAGCCATGGCCGCCGCCGCGCGCGGTGACATCCCGGCGGCGTTCGACACGTTCAACTCCGTCGTCTGCGGCCATGACTACCGCGCGGTGCTCACCGGCGTCCTCGGCGAGGACGGCCTCGCCCGCGCCGAACGGGACGCGGAGTTCTTCTTCACCAACGAAGTTCCCGCCATCGGCCGGTGGACACCGCCGGACCCGGCCCGGATCACCGCCCCGGTCCTGCTCGTCCAGGGCGGGGACAGCCCCGGCCCGACCCACCGGCTGATCGGTCGCCTGGCGGCCGCGCTGCCGGACGCCCGTGTCACGACGATCGCGGGAGCGAACCACCTGCTGCCGCTCACCCATCCCGCCGAGCTGGCGAGTGCCCTCTCTTCGCCGGGCGTCCCGGCGGCGGTTTCGCGCTAGATTGGGGATATGGGGAGATTCGGGGCCGTTTTCGCGGCCGCACTGGTCGTGACCGGCACGGCCGCCTGCTCGGCCCCGCCACCCCCTGCCGGGCCGCCCACACCGGCGACGACCACGGCCACCACCACGCGACCGGCCACGACCCTGGCGGCCACCACAAAACCGACGACCCCGCCGTTCACGCCGCTGGTGTCGCCCGCGAAGGTGACGGCCGCGTGCCCGTTCCTCGGCACCGGGGAACTGCAGGTGCTGCTCGGCACCAGCGAGGACCTCGTCGCGACCGAGCAGCCGGCGGACCCGACCTACGTTCCCGGCACCGAGTTCCAGTGCCGCTACGTGGGCAAGTACCACACGCCCTGGGTGCTCGACCTCTGGATCGTGGCGGCGACCCGCAACTACGTTCCCGTGCGGTCGGTCGAAAACACCAAACAGGACTGCCACGGCCCCGTGACGAACCTGCGCGGGATCGGGGAAGCCGCGATCTCCTGCGAACTGGCCGACGCCGAGAGCAAGGCTCTGGTCATGACCGGCAAGCGGAGCCACGGCCAGAACCGGACCGCGACCGTCTATATGGTCTCGCATCGCGACGACGTCTACACCGCGCTGGCGAAGACCCTCGCCGACCGGCTCTAGGGCTCACCCCGCGTGCAGGGCGGCCGTGGCGCCCGCCAGGTCGGTGAACACGGCCCGGTACGGCGTGCCCCGGCCGCGCCGCTCACCATGAGCGCCGATAACGCCGCCGCGTCCGGTCCCCGGCGGAACGAAATCGGCGGGAGTTGTCGAATCCGGGCCGCGTCGTTCGTGGCCAGGGTGGGAGCCCGCCCGCGAGGGGCGCGGCCACGACCGCAGGAGGCACCGACGATGCCGCATTCACAGGCCAAGGTCCACCGCATGTTCGAGCTGATCGAGGCGATCGGCACCATCACCTTCTCCGAGGTGCCGGACGAGGCCTTCCGGGCCGTCGGCATGCGCAACTACTGGGACGGGTACTTCGCGGGCCGCGCCGCGCCGCTGGGCCTGGCGCCGGCCGAGGTGGTGCACGCCGTCTTCTACAACTTCGCCGACGGCGAGGTGGCGCGCCACATCCCGTGGGTCTGGGGGAAGATCACCCCGGAGGAGGCGATCGCCGTGCGCGAGCGGGGCAGCGCCGCCGCCATCCGGCAGCAGATCGGGGAGCTCGCCGGCTCCCCCGGCCTGGTGCGGATCGCCGACCTCGCCACCCGGGCCGCCGTCAGCGCGCCGGCCGAGGGCCGGGCGCTGTACGCCGGGCTCCGGTCGCTCGACGTGCCCGAGGAGCCGGTGGCCCGGATCTGGCACGCGGCCACGCTGCTGCGGGAGCACCGCGGCGACGGCCACAACGCCCTGCTCCTCGCCCACGGCATCGGCGGCACCGAGGCGCACGTCCTCACCGCGCTCGCGCTCGGCATCAAGCCGGCGGAGTTCGGCCGGATCCACCACCTGCCCCGCGCTCAGCTGACCACGGTCGTCGACGGGCTGCGCGCCCGCGGCCTCGTGGCCGCCGCCGGCGGGTTCACCGACGCCGGCCGGGAGCTCAGGGCGCGGATCGAGGTCCTCACCGACGACCTGGCCGCACCGGCGTACGACGTGCTCAGCGTGGCCGAGCTCGACGAGCTGATCGCCGGGCTCACGCCCATCTCCGACGCGCTCCAGCCCCCCGTGATTCGGTCGTGACGCACTTACCCGGCGTCACGACCTACCCTGGCCTTCGCGCTCCGGACCGGCCGGGCGGCGATCGAGGCGCGGGGAGGGGGCCCGATGCACGACAACGCACCCCTTCCCCTGTCGCCGGACCTGGTCCTGTGCGACCCGGCGCGGGTGAACGCCCTGCACGACAGCGGCCTGTCCGCCCAGCCCGACAGCGCGATGGACCGGTTCGCCGCCATGGTCCGCGTGCAGCTGCGGGTCCCCGTCGCGCTGGTCTCCCTCGTCGAACCGGACCGCCAGGTCTTCCCCGGCATGCAGGGGCTCCCGGAACCGTGGGCGACCGCGCGCCAGACCCCGCTCAGCCACTCGTTCTGCCAGCACGTCGTGGCCACCGGGGTGCCGCTCGTGCTGTCGGACGCCCGCACGTCCGCGCTGACCCGCGACAACCTGGCCATCCCCGATCTCGGTGTCGTCGCCTACGCGGGGATTCCGCTGACCGACACCCGGGGCGAGGTGCTCGGCTCGCTGTGCGCGATCGACACCCGGCCGCGGAACTGGACCGACGACGAGATCTCGACGCTGGCGGACCTCGCCACGATGTGCGTCACCGAAATCCGCCTGCGCCTGGCCACCCGGCAGGGCAAACGCGACCGTGACCGCAGTGACGAGCTGGCCTCCCAGCTCGACCGGGCCCACGCCCGCAACGAGATCCTGCTCAGCGCCGCGCAGGCGCTGGCCGGGACCCGGACGCTGGAGCAGATCCGCCACGAGGTCAGCTGGCTCGTCTCCGGGGACCACCGGCCGTCCTACGTCGGGCTGGTCGTGGCCGAGCCGGACGGCACCCTGCGGCGGGTGGCCCAGCCGGGCCGGACCACCACCGCGGACGCGGACGAGTTCGCGGTCTACCGCACCGACGCCGCCATGCCGACCGCCAAGGCGTTCCGGGAACGGCGGCTGCTGTGCTTCGAGGACCCCGCCGCGATCGAAGCCGGGTTCCCGCCCGCGATCGGCCGCCTCTACCGCGAGCTGGGCCTGCACGCCACCGCCTGCGCGCCGCTGGTCGGCAGCCGTGACGTCCTCGGGGTTCTCACCCTCGGCTGGGACCGGCCGCACGAGCTCGACAGCGCCGAGCGGGCCGTGATCAGCACCATCGCCACCTACACCGCGCAGGCCCTGGAACGCGTCCGTCAGCTGGAACACCGGATCGGCGTGGCCCGCGAGCTGCAGGAAGCCATGCTCACCGACCTGCCGACCGTGCCCGGCCTGCGGATGGCGGCCCGGTACCGGCCGTCGGAGGCGGACGAAGCCGTCGGCGGCGACTGGTACGACGCCGTCCCCCTCCCCGGCGCGCCGGCCCTGGCCGTGACGGTCGGCGACATCACCGGCCACGACGTCCACGCGTCCACCTTGATGGGGCAGGTCCGCAGCATGCTGCGGCAGGCCGCGTGGGACCTGCCGGGCGCCGGCCCCGCGGAGACGGTCGAAGCCCTGGAAACGGCGCTGACCGGCCTCGAGCTTTCGGCGACCGGCACCCTTGTGCACGCCCACCTCCACCCCGGCGGCGAAGCCGGCCGCTGGGACCTGACGACCACCAACGCGGGCCACCCGCCGCCGATCCTGGTCCACCCGGGCGGCCGCACCGAAGTGCTGACCGCCCACGACGTCCTCTTCAGCCACTTCGGCATCCGCACCCGGCCGCGCACGGACCTGCGGACGACACTGGAGCCGGGCAGCCTCGTCTTCCTCTACACCGACGGGCTCGTCGAACGCCGCGGCGAGGATTTCGACCAAGCGATCCGCGGGCTGGCGGCGTTCCTGAGCGGGCTCGCCGGCCAGGAACCCGCGACCGTGGCCGACGCGGTGCTGGCGCACCTGGTGGAGCCGGGCGGCCACGACGACGACGTCGTCGTGCTCGCGATCGGCACCTGAAACCGGCCGCCGGCGCGGCGACGGCACCGATGATCTGGCCACTGCGCCGCAGGTGAGGCACGATGGATGACGGCCGCGCCGTGGCGGCCGGACGCCGGTGAAGGAGCCGCGATGGACGCCCCTGCGACGCTGCCCGGCAAGCGCGGGGCCACCGGGCGGCTGGTGCTGGTCGTCGACGACGACCCGCGGGTGCGGACCGTCGTGACGTGGCAGCTGGAGGCCGAGGGGTTCCGGGTCGCCGAAGCGCCCGACGGGCGGCGGGCCCTCGAGACCATCGGGCGTGAGCAGCTGGACCTGGTCATCCTCGACCTCGCCCTGCCCGGCGTCGGCGGCTTGGACGTGCTGCGGCGGCTGCGCAGCGGCGAGCGCGGGGCCGCGTTGCCGGTGATCGTGCTGTCGGGCCGCAGCGGCGAGACCGACCGGATCGTGGGGCTCGACCTGGGCGCCGACGACTACCTGGTGAAACCCTTTTCCCCCGGCGAGCTGGTCGCCCGCGTGCGCTCGGTGCTGCGGCGGGCCGCGCCGGCGCCGCCGGTGACCGCGGCCGGGCTGCGGATCGACCACGCCGCACGCGAGGTCTTCCTCGACGGCCGCGAGATCACCACGACCGCCAAGGAGTTCGACCTGCTGGCCTTCCTGTCCGCGCACCCGCGGCAGGTGTTCACGCGCGCCCAGCTGCTCGAGTCCGTCTGGGCCAGCGCCGCCGAGTGGCAGAGCGAAGCGACCGTCACCGAGCACGTCCACCGCCTGCGCCAGAAGCTCGGGCCGGGGCTCGTGCGGACCGTCCGCGGTGTCGGCTACCGGCTCGAGCCGTGACCGGGGTCCAGGAGGCCGTCGGTGACGCCGAGGCGCTGCTGCGGGCGCAGTCCGGGGTGCTGGAGCGGATCGCGGGCGGCGCGCCGCTGGCCGAGGTGCTGACCGAGGTCGCGACCACCCTCGAACGGCTGATGCCCGGCTGCCACTGCTCGATCCTGCTGCTCGACCCGGAGTCGGCGACGCTGCACCACGGCGCGGCGCCGTCGCTGCCCGCGGCCTGGTCCGAGGGCATCGACGGCCTCCCCATCGGCCGCGACGCCGGGTCCTGCGGGGCGGCGGCCTTCCTGGGCGTGCCGGTGATCGCCGAGGACGTCACGACCGACCCGCGCTGGGTGCCGTTCCGGGAGCTCGCCGGCGCGCACCGGCTGCGGTCCTGCTGGTCGACGCCGATCCGCGGCCGGGCCGGCGTCGTCGGCACCTTCGCCGTCTACCACGAGCGGACCCACCAGCCGGCGCCCCGCGAACGCGACCTCGTCGACCGGCTCACCCACCTGGCGTCGGTGGCGATCGACCACGACACGCTCTTCGGCGCGCTGGCCGACAGCGAGGAGCGGTTCCGGCGTGCCTTCGACGACAACGTGACCGGCATGGCCATCACCGAGCCGGACGGCGCCGTGACGCGGACCAACGAAGCGCTGCGGGACCTGCTCGGGCGCACGGAGTACGAGCTGCTCGGCGCCCGGCTCGACGAGCTGCTGACTCCGGCCGGGGAATCGGCCGCGCCCTACGAAGCGACGCTGAGCCACCCCGACGGGCGCACGCTGGACCTCGTCGTCTCGGTGTCGCCGGTCGCCGGGCCCGACGGCCGTCCCGTCCGGCTGATCGCGAACGTCCTCGACGTCACCCAGCGACGCGCGGCCGAGCGGGAACGCCGGCGCCGGCGCGAGGCCGAGGTGGCGCGCCAGGCCGCGGAGCAGGCCAGCCGGGCCAAGACCGACTTCGTCGCCGCCCTCGGCCACGAGCTGCGCACGCCGCTGCAGGCCGTCACCGGGTTCACCGAGCTGCTGGGCTCGCTCGACCTGCCGCCGGAACGCCGTCGCGCGGCGCTGGAGCACATCAACGACGCGGCCGGGCACATCCTGGCCATGGTCGACGACGTCCTCGACGTGGCCCGGATCGAGGCCCGCGCGCTGCCGCTGCACCCGGCGGAGATCGACGTGGCGGGCGTGGTCGCCGAGGTGCTGCACCTGCTGGAACCGCTCGCCGGCGCCGAAGGCGTGCACCTGCGCGACGAGAGCGGGCCGGCCACCGTGCGCTGCGACGAGCGCCGGCTCAAGCAGGTCCTGCTCAACCTCGCGGGCAACGCCGTGCGCTACAACCGGACCGGCGGCACGGTCACGATCACCACCCGCGTCGAAGCCGAAGCGGTGATCGTGACCGTCGCGGACAGCGGCCGGGGTGTCGCGCCCGAAGACCTGGAGCGGCTGTTCACGCCGTTCGACCGGCTCGGTGCGGACACCGACCAGGGTGTCGGCCTCGGCCTGCCCCTCGCGAAGGGGCTCACCGAGGCGATGGGCGGGCGGCTCGCGGTGACGAGCGTCGTGGGCCAAGGCACGACGGTCGAGGTGCGGCTGCCCCGTTAAGCCGCGTCGACCTTCGGCATGATCTCCTCGGTCAGCCGCTTGAGGTCGTCGAGCGTCTTGGACGTCGGCACGTCGCGGAACGGCGGCCACAGCAGCGGCATCGTCATCCCGGCTTCCTTGTAGCGCTTGAGGATGTCCTCGATCTGCTGGGCGCTGCCGGCCAGCAGATTGGTGCCCTTGCCCGCCGGGGTCTGGTCCATCGGCTCGTCGGTGATGACGAACCAGATCATGCTGCACATCTCGAACCCGTCGGGGAACCCGCGGCCGAGCTCGCCCAGCTCCCGCTCCATCTCACCCTTCCAGCGCTTGATGTCCTCCGGGGAGTCCTGGATGCCGATCCAGCCCTGCAGGCCGTACTTCGCGATGCGCTTGGCCGAGCGCTTCGGGTCCTTGAGGCCGGAGAAGAAGATCGGCGGCGGCTGCTGGATCGGCTTGTGCCCGAAGCCCGAGAGCTCGAAGTCCGCGAACTCGCCGTGGTACTCGAACAGCTCGTTGGACCAGATCCCCTGCATGATTTCGATCGTCTCGCGCACATGGGCGTGCCGACGCGGAAACAGCTCCGGGACGCTGGCGGCGGCGAACTCCTCGGGCATCCAGCCGGAGCCGATGCCGACGTTGAGCCGCCCGCCCGACAGGTGGTCCTGGGTGGCGAGCTCGGCCGCGAGCACGCCGGGCGAGCGGTACGGGGTGTCGATGATGCTCATCCCGATCCGCACCTTGGTCGTCTTGGCGGCGAGCCACGGGATCAACGTCATGCCCTGGAACCACTTGCCGCGTGAGATGACCGGCAGGGCGTTGGGCAGGTCGGTCATCATGCCGAACGGGTACTGCAGCTCCGCGCGGTCGGACGTCTCCGGGACGACGATGCGGTCGAGCGTCCAGACGGAGTCGAAGTCGAGGTCCTCGGCCAGCGCCGTGAGGTCCTCCAGCTCCTTGACGGTCACCTCATCGCGGAAGTTGGGCAGGTAGAGAGCGAGCTTCATGCGTCCGGCCTCCTCGAGACGTCGTCGTCGAAGGGAGCGTGCGCCGGCCGGCTCAACTCGATCACACGCGATTCTCAAATCCCCGTCAACGGTGCCGGGGAGCGAGGCGGACGGTCTCTATGTTGCACGGATGGACGTGCTCTGGAGCCCGACGGCGGACCGCATCGCGAACTCCCCGCTGCGCGCGTACCTCAACTGGCTGGAAAAGCGCGAGGGACGGCCGTTCCCCGACCACGACGCGCTGTGGGCGTGGTCGGTCGAGGACCTGGATCGGTTCTGGCTCTCGATCGTCGACTACTACGAAGTCGGTTTCAGCACGCCGTGGACGCGGGTGCGCACCGGCGACCCGATGCCGCACACCCGCTGGTTCCCCGGGGCCCGGCTCAACTGGGCGGAACACGCGCTGCGCGCCGGGGCCGAGGACGACGCCGCGCTGGTGTGCGTCCAAGAAGGTGATCAGCCCGCCCGGGAGATCACCTTCGAGGCCCTGCGGCGGTCGGTGGCGGCCGCGGCCGGCTGGCTGCGCCGGGCCGGAGTGCGCCCCGGCGACCGCGTCGGCGCCTATCTGCCCAACACCGAGCACGCCGTGATCGCCTGCCTCGCGACCGCCGCGGTCGGCGCGGTGTGGGCGTGCTGCTCCCCCGACTTCGGCGCCGACGGCGCCATCGGGCGCCTCGCCCAGCTCGAGCCCACCGTGCTCGTCGCGGCGGACGGCTACCACTGGAACGGCAAGGAGATCGACCGCGGCGACGTCGTCGCGCGGCTGCGCGAAGAGCTTCCGACGCTGCGGCACGTCGTCCACGTCCCGTACGCCTTCGACCGGCCGCGGCCCGACGGCACGACCCCGTGGGACGAGCTGCTGGCGCGCGACGAACCACCGGCGTTCGAGCAGGTCGAGTTCTCCCACCCGTTGTGGGTGCTGTTCACCTCCGGCACCACGGGCCTGCCCAAGGGCCTGGTGCACGGCCACGGCGGTATCACGCTGGAGGGCCTGAAGTGGTCCGGCCTGTACTGCGGGCTGCGCGCCGGCGAGCGGATGTTCACCTTCACCTCCACCGGCTGGGCGCTGTGGAACATGCAGCTGGGCGCGCTCACCCAGGGCGCGGCCATCACGCTGTACGAGGGCAGCCCCAACCACCCGCCGGGCGCGGTCTGGGAGGTCGCGGCCCGGACCGGAGCGGACCTCGTGCTGCTCGGCGCCGCGGTGATCACCGCGACGGCGAACACCGGCGTCTCGCCCCGGGAGCGGCACGACCTGAGCCGGCTGCGGCACGTGATGGTCAGCGGTTCGGCGTTGCCGTCCGCCGGTTACCACTGGGTGATGGAGCACGTCAGCCCCGAGCTGCGGATCGACTCGACCAGCGGCGGCACCGACATTTCGGGTTCGTTCGTCGGCGCCAGTGAGTACGACCCGGTCCGGGTGGGGCGCATCGGCGGCCGGCTCGCCGGCGTCGACGGCGCGGCCTGGGACGACGACGGCGAGCCGGTGGTCGACGCGGTCGGCGACCTCGTGCTCACCCAGCCGATGCCGTCGATGCCGGTGTCCCTGTGGAACGACCCGGACGCGGTTCGCTACACCGAGTCCTACTTCGACACGTGGCCCGGGGTGTGGCGCCACGGCGACTGGGTGACGATGCACGCCGACGGCAGCGTCGCCATCCACGGCCGCTCGGACTCGACGCTCAACCGCCAGGGCGTCCGGCTCGGCAGCAGCGACTTCTACGACGTGCTGGAGACGATGCCGGAGATCACCGAGACCCTGGTGATCGGGGTCGACCTGCCCGACGACGGGTACTGGCTGGGATTGTTCGTGGTTCCGGCGCCCGGGCACACGCTCGACGACGCCCTCAAGCAGAAGATCGTCACCACGCTGCGGACGCGCCTGACCAACCGGCACGTCCCGGACGAGATCGTCGAGGCGCCCGCCGTGCCGCACACCCTGAGCGGCAAGCGGCTGGAGGTCCCGATCAAGAAGCTGTTGAGTGGCAAGGAACTTGCGAAGGCCGCGAACATCGCGTCGGTGGACGATCCGGACGCCTTGCGCTGGTACGCGCGGTTCGCGGCGGAACGAGGGCTTTGACATGCGCCTGGGTGCGACGCTGGCCGACCTGTCCCCCGGGCCGCCGATCGCGCTCGCCGAGCGGGCGAAACGGCTGGCGGGTGCGGGTTTCGAGAGCCTGTGGACACCGCAGATCATCGGGCGCGGCTTCCTGGTGCCGGACCCGTTCGTCACGCTGGCGGTCGCGGCCACGGCCACCGAGGACGTGGAGCTGGGCACGGCCACCGTGCAGGTCCCGCTGCACCACCCGGCCGACCTCGCCCACCGGATCCTGTCGCTGATGTCGGTGTGCGGCGACCGCTTGACGCTCGGCCTCAGCCCCGGGTCGACCGACACCGACTACGGCGTTTTCAACCGGGACTTCGCCGCGCGCTTCCGGACCTTCTCCGCGAACCTGCCGCGGTTGCGGGGCTTGCTGGAGCACGGCCGGGACGAGCGCGCGGACCTCGCCCCACCGCCTGCGCACGGCCGGCCACCGCTTCTCCTCGGCTCGTGGGGCGCCAACGTCGAGCGGGCCGCCCGGGAGTTCGACGGCTGGCTGGCGTCCGCTTACCGCCGCACCCCCGACCAGATCATCGCCGCCTGCGCCCGGTTCCGCGCCGCCGGCGGCCGCCGGGCGATCGTGTGCGCCGTCCCGGTGCCCGATTCCGGGGACCTCGGCCCCACGGGCGAGGTCCTGCGGCAGTACGCGGACGCGGGCTTCGACGACGCCGTCGTCCTGATCGGCCCGGACGGACCGGACCCGGCGCGGGTCAGGGCGCTGCTTTAGGTGTGATGTCCGGGGAGGTTGGTCATCCGGGTGACCGGCGGCTTGCCGCCGGTTGAGCTGTGGGGTCGATGGTGATTGTAGAAGTGCAGCCACCCCGGTAACGCGGCCCGACGCAGGGTTTCCCAGGGATAGAAACGGGCATAGGCCCAGCCTTCGGCCAACGTGCGGTGGAACCGTTCGATCTTGCCGTTGGTCTGCGGCCGGTAAGGCCGAGTCCGTTTCGGGGTGATCCCCAGCTCGAGGCAGGTATCGCGCCAGGCGTGAGACCGGTAGGCCGACCCGTTGTCCGAGAGCACGCGTTCGACGGTCACGCCACGGGCG
>NZ_JBICSQ010000045.1:0-66808 GCF_043197175.1 Amycolatopsis sp. NPDC049252 | reverse complement strand
GGCAGCTCACCGTTGTGCGCGGCTTGGCGCACCTTCACCCGCGACAGCCCGAACTTCCGCAGGTATCCGCGCGGGCGGCCGTCGGCCGCGTCCCGGTTGCGGATCCGCGTCGGACTCGCGTCGCGCGGCAGCTTCTGCAACGCGACGACCGCTTCGGCCTTCTCCGAGGGCGACGACGAGGGCGAGGCGATGACGGCCTTCAGCGCGCGACGGCGTTCGACGTACCGGGCCACGACCACCTTTCGCTGCTCGTTCTTCGCGATCTTCGACTTCTTCGCCATCAGCGCTCTTCCTTGAACTCGACGTGCTCGCGCGCGACCGGGTCGTACTTGCGCAGGACCATCCGGTCCGGGTCGTTGCGGCGGTTCTTCTTCGTGACGTACGTGTAGCCGGTCCCCGCGGTGGACCGCAGCTTGATGATCGGCCGGACGTCGGTGCTCTTCGCCATCAGAACTTCACCCCCTTCCCCTTCAGCTCGGCCACGACGGCCTCGATGCCCCGTTTGTCGATCGTCTTCATCCCCTTGGCGGAGACGCGCAGCCGCACCCAGCGGCCTTCACTCGGCACGAAGTAACGGCGGTTCTGCAGGTTCGGCTCCCACCGCCGGGACGTACGGCGGTGCGAGTGCGAGACCTGCTTGCCGTACCCCGGCTTGCGGCCGGTGACCTGGCACACGGCGGACACGGACCCTCCCAAGTTGATAGTGGTTGTCGTTTTCATCTACTGTAACCACCGTACCCCGCCCGTATTCCTGGAGCCCCCTGTGACCCACCCACCCCGCGTCCCGCTCGTCCTCGTCAGCGGCCTGGCCCCGGGCGCGAACGCCACGCTCGCCGAGCTGCTGCGCGTCGCCGAGCCCGGCACCGCCGTCGTCCACCACGACCTGCGCGACATCCACTCCGGCGTCGTCCGCCGCCGCCTCCGGCTCGAGCAGCGCGACCAGCTGACCGTCCTCGAGCTGGCGCACGGCTGCGTGTCCTGCACCCTGCGCGAGGACCTGCTCCCCCTGCTGCGGCGGCTGGCCCGGACGCCGCAGGTGCGGCGGATCGTCGTCCGGCTCGACGAGGCGATGGAGCCCGAGCCGGTGAGCTGGGCGATCCGGAACGTCCTGGTCGGCGACCACCCGGTGCACGACGACGTCGACCTGCGGGCCGTGCTCACGGTCGTCGACCGCGCGACCTGGCTCGCCGACGCGACCGGAGACGACGCCCTGGAGGAGCGCAACTTGCAGGCCAGCCCGGAGGACGACCGGACCGTCGCGCAGGTGGCGCTCTCCCAGGTCGAGTTCGCCGACCTCCTCGTGCTGGCCGGCGCGGCGACCGACGCGTGGCAGGCGGCCAAGGCGTCCGCCGTCCTCGACCGGGTCGCGCCGTCGATCCCGCGGGTCGAGCTGGCCCGGATCGACGGGCACAGCGTGCTCGACGCCGTCCCGTCCGACGCCCGCCGTGGCGAGGTCACCGACCTGCACGGGGCGCTGCTGCGCGGCGAGCCGCCGTTGCCCGCCGACTGCGGCATCGAGCTGCTCACGTTCACCGCGCGGCGGCCGTTCCACCCGCAGCGGCTGCACGACGCCCTCGACGTGCTGCTCGACGGCGTCGTCCGCACCCGCGGGCGAGCCTGGGTGGCCAGCCAGCCGGACGTCGCGTTCTGGATCGAGTCGGCCGGCGGCGGGCTGGGCATCGGGCACGCCGGGCCGTGGCTCGCGTCGCCGGACGGTCCGGAGTGGACGGACGTCTCCCCCGAGCGCCGCACCCTGGCGTCCCTGCGCTGGGACCCGGTGCACGGCGACCGGGCGCAGGAGCTGGTCGTGGTGACGGACCAGACAGCGCCCGGCGAGATCGACGCGGCCCTGCGCGGCGCTCTACTCACCGACGAGGAACTGACGGCAGGCCCCGAAGCGTGGGAGCGCTATCCCGACCCGTTCGGGGACTGGCACGAAGAACCCTGCGAGGACACCGAAACCGACCCGGCGCGCGACGACGCGGCCGCGGTGAACCGAAAGGAAGACCGATGAAGAACGGTATCCACCCCGACTACCACCCCGTGGTGTTCAAGGACTCGTCCACCGGCGATGCGTTCCTGACCCGCTCCACCCTCACCTCGGACAAGACGATCGAGTGGTCCGACGGCGCGACCTACCCGCTGGTGCAGGTCGACATCAGCTCGTGGTCGCACCCGTTCTGGACCGGCACGCAGCGGATCATGGACAGCGCCGGCCAGGTCGAGAAGTTCCACCGCCGCTACGGGAAGCGGGAGACGCGCTGATGGCCGTGCCCAAGCGCAAGAAGTCGCGCAGCAACACCCGGTCCCGGCGGTCGCAGTGGAAGGCCGCGGTCCCGGACCTGGTGCCGATCAAGGTCGACGGGGAGACGCAGCTCGTGCCCCGCCGGCTGATCCGCCACTTCCACGCGTGAGCGTCCCGGTCACCGTGCTCTCGGGCTTCCTCGGCGCCGGGAAGACGACCCTGCTCAACCACATCCTCGCCAACCGCGACGGCCTGCGGGTGGCGGTGATCGTCAACGACATGAGCGAGGTCAACATCGACGCCGCCCTCGTGCGCTCGCGGGAGCGGCTGGTCGAGCTGACCAACGGGTGCATCTGCTGCACCCTGCGGGAGGACCTCCTGGAGGAGGTGGCGGCGCTCTGCACCGGCGACCGCTTCGACCACGTGCTCATCGAGTCGAGCGGGATCTCCGAGCCGATGCCGGTGGCCGCGACGTTCACCTTCCTGGACGCGCTCGCCCGGCTCGACACGATGGTGACGGTGGTGGACGCGGCGAACTTCGCCCGCGAACTGGCGGCCGGCGACTCCCTGGCGGAGCGCCGGCTCGACCAGTACTCCAGCGACGAGCGGACGGTCAGCGACCTGCTGGTGGACCAGGTCGAATTCGCCGACGTGCTGCTGCTGAACAAGACCGACCTCGTGTCCCCGGACGAGGCGGCCCTGCTGGTGGCCGTGCTCCGGCGGCTCAACCCGGCCGCCGACGTCGTGACGAGCCGCTTCGGGCGGGTGCCGCTGGAGCGGGTGTTCGGCACCGGGCGGTACGACGCCGTCAAGGCGCAGGAGGCGCCCGGCTGGGTGGCCGAGCTGAACGGCGACCACGTGCCGGAGACCGAGGAGTACGGCATCTCGAGCGTGGTGTTCCGCGCGTCCCGGACGTTCGACCCGGTGGCGCTGTGGGACTTCGTCGCCCGGCGGCTGGACTCCGGCGAGTTCGGCACGGTGCTGCGGTCCAAGGGGTTCTTCACGCTGGCCTCCCGGCCCGGGGTGACCGGCCTGTGGTCCCAGGCCGGGACGGTGGCGCGGTTCGAACCCCAGGGCGTCGCCGAAAAGGCGAGTCAGGAGCTGGTGTTCATCGGTGTCGACCTGGCGGGCGACGCGCTGCTCGGCGCCCTGCGGGAGTGCCTCGCCGACGTGGCGAGCGGACCGGACCCCTTCCCCGCGTGGGGTCCGGTCCACGCGCACTGAGGGTCAGGACGTCTTGAACAGCTCCATCAGCGCCGGCGGGAGCTCGTCACCGAAGATGCTCTCCATGAGCACGTCTTCGTCGATGGGCGTCTCGCTGCGCACGAACATGGCCAGCTCGTATTCGGCGAGGGCGGTTTCGACGTCGCCGGGGTGGGCGGCGAGGGCCTTTCCGAGTTCGGCGCCGTCGAGCATGGCCAGGTTCGCGCCCTCGCCGTTCGGGGCCGTGAGGTGGGCGGCGTCGCCGACCAGCGTCACGCCCGGCACCCGCTCCCAGCGGTGCCCGAACGGCAGGGTGTGGTGCGGGCGCAGGACCGGCGCGGTGTCGGCGTCGGTGATCAGGGCGGTGACCTCCGGGGCCCAGCCCTCGAACTCCCGCGCGATGGCGGCGGTGGCCGCCGCGGCGTCGGTGAAGTCGATGGCGGCGAACCACGCCAGTGACTCGGTGAACGCCACGTAGGCGTGCAGGGTGTCGCCGCTTTCCCGGTGCGCGTTGATCGACCGCTCCGGGGACGGCCCGTTCGCGACCATCGACCCGCCGCCGACCGCCTTCGCGGTGGCCGGGTGCCGGGTGTCGGCGTCGAAGAGGTAGGTCTCGACGAACGCCGTGCCGACGTATTCGGGGACAACGTCGGTGAGCAGCGGCCGGACCCGGGACCACGCGCCGTCCGCGCCGACCAGCAGGCTCGCGACGACGGTGGTGCCGTCGGCGAAGGTCACCTCGTGGCTGCCGTCGCCCAGCGTGCGAGTGCTGCTGACCTTGTGCCCCCAGCGGACGGTGCCCTCCGGGAGGGCGTCGAGCAGCAGTTGCCGCAGGTCGCCACGCTGCACTTCCGGGCGGCCGCCCGTGCCGTCGTCGGTCTTCTCGAACAGGAGCTTCCCGTCCTGGTCGAGGATCCGCATGGCCTGGCGGCCCTCGAGCACGAGGGACGGGAACGCGTCCATCAGGCCCGCCGCCTCGAGGGCGAGCTGCCCGTTGTAGTCGTGGATGTCGAGCATCCCGCCCTGCATCCGCGACGTCGGCGACGGCTCGGCTTCGTACACCGTGACCGGGAACCCGTGGACGTGCAGGACGCGAGCCAGGGTGAGGCCGCCGAGGCCGGCGCCGATGATCGTGACGGGAGTGCGCATGATCGCTCCTTCTCTGGAATCGTGTTCCAGATTAGGGTGGCGCGGGCCGCTGGCAGGGGCCGCACACCGCGCTGACACGGGTCCGGCACCCGTGCCAGGCGTCGATCAGTGGTCGTCGTAGTGGTCGTCGTGGGCCGCGTGACGGTGGCCGTCGTGCAGGTAGTCGACGTGCTCGCCGTGCGGGACCGCGTAGTGGCCGCAGCCTTCGCCGTGCGTGTGGTCGTGGCCGGTGTGCGGCACGTGGCCGGCGATCTCGCACTCGTCGAAGTGGCCGTCGTGCGCGCGGTGCAGGTGGCCCTCGTGCGCGTAGTCGACGTGGTCGCCGTGCGGCACCGCCGGGTGCCCGCAGCCCTCGCCGTGGACGTGGTCGTGGCCTGCGTGCTCGACGTGCGGGATCGTCATCGGTGGCGCCTCCTGGGATGCGTACTGCTGCATATGTCCACTTCGGACGCTAACACCGGCGGTCCGCGCCGACCGGGCGAAACCTCCCGCCTCACCCGATAGGTCCGAGTTGATCAACCCAGGTTTATCAGTCTAGGTTGATGAATGTGACGGACGAGGAGCTGCTCCAGGCGAGCACCGACCTGCGCGTCGCCCTGGGCCGGCTGATCCGGCGGCTGCGCCAGGGTTACGTGGTCGGCGAACTGACCCTGCCCGAACGGTCGGTGCTGTCCCGGCTCGACCGGGAGGGCCCGGCCACGCCGGGGTGCCTCGCCGACCTCGAACGCGTGAAGCCGCAGGCCATGGGCGTCACCCTCGCCGGGCTGGTCGAGCGCGGGCTCGTCGCCCGGCGCAAGGACGACACCGACGGCCGCAAGGTGCTCATGTCGGTGACCGGCGCCGGTGTCAAGCTGCTCACCGACCGGCGGTCCCGCACCACCGAGCGGATGGCCACCGCCATGGCCGAGAAGTTCACCGCCGCCGAGCAGCGCAAGCTCCTGGCCGCCATCCCGCTGATCGAGCGGCTGGCGGGAGAGCTGTGACCGCCACCGAAACGGCGCCGGACCGCTACAAGTGGGTCGCGCTGTCCAACACCACGCTCGGCGTGCTGATGTCGGCGCTCGACGGCTCGATCGTGATCATCTCGCTGCCCGCGATCTTCCGCGGCATCGGCCTCGATCCCCTGGCCCCGGGCAACATCGGCTACCTGCTCTGGATGATCCTCGGCTACCTGCTGGTGCAGGCCGTGCTGGTGGTGACGCTCGGGCGCCTCGGCGACATGTTCGGCCGCGTCAAGATGTACAACCTCGGCTTCGTCGTGTTCAGCGTCGCCTCGGTGGCATTGTCGTTCGACCCGTTCCACGGCGGGAACGGCGCGCTGTGGCTGATCGGCTGGCGGGTGGTGCAGGCCGTCGGCGGCTCGATGCTGACGGCGAACTCGGCGGCCATCCTCACCGACGCGTTCCCGGCCGAACAGCGCGGCATGGCACTGGGCGTCAACCAGATCACCGCGCTGGCCGGGCAGTTCCTCGGCCTGGTCGTCGGCGGGCTGCTCGCCGAGATCGACTGGCGCGCGGTGTTCTGGGTGAGCGTCCCGTTCGGGCTGCTCGGCACGATCTGGTCGATCCGCAGCCTCCGCGAGGTCGGCACGCCGAAGCGCGCGAAGGTCGACTGGGGCGGCAACATCACCTTCGCCGCCGGCACCGCGATCCTGCTCGCCGGGATCACCTACGGCATCCAGCCCTACGGCGGCGCCGCGACCGGCTGGGGCAACCCGCTGGTGCTCGGCGGCATCGGCGGCGGCGTGCTGCTGCTCGTGGCGTTCGGCGTCATCGAGACGCGCGTGGCGGCGCCGATGTTCCACCTCGGGCTGTTCAAGATCCGCGCGTTCGCCGCGGGCAACATCGCCGCGCTGCTGACGTCGGTCGCCCGTGGTGGCATGCAGTTCATGCTCATCATCTGGCTGCAGGGCATCTGGTTGCCGCTGCACGGCTACGACTACGAGCGGACGCCGTTGTGGGCGGGCATCTACCTGCTGCCGCTGACCGTCGGGTTCCTGCTCGCCGGGCCGGTGTCCGGGTACCTGTCCGACCGTTTCGGCGCGCGGCTGTTCTCCACCGGCGGCCTGCTCCTGGTCGCGGCGGCGTTCCTCGGGCTGCTGGCGCTGCCCGTCAACTTCCCGTACCCGGTGTTCGCCGCGCTGCTGGTGGTCAGCGGGATCGGCCAGGGCATGTTCTCCGCGCCGAACACCTCGGCGATCATGAGCAGCGTGCCGACCGAGCAGCGCGGGGTCGCCTCCGGCATGCGGGCGACGTTCCAGAACTCCGGGACGTCGCTGTCGATCGGCGTGTTCTTCTCGCTGATGATCGCCGGCCTCGCGAGTTCGCTCCCCCAGACGCTGACCAGCGGCCTGCAGGCCCACGGCGTCCCCGCGAACGTGGCCGACGGCGTCGCCCAGCTGCCGCCGGTGAGCACGCTGTTCGCGGCGTTCCTCGGCAGCAACCCGGTGGGCCACCTGCTCGGCCCGGACGTCCTTTCCGGACTGACGCCCGGCGACCGGGCCACCCTGACCGGCGGCGACTTCTTCCCGCAGCTGGTCTCCGGGCCGTTCCACCACGGCCTCGTGGTCGTGTTCACCGCCGCCGCGATCATGGCCGTCGTCGCCGCGGCGGCGTCGGCTTCCCGCGGCGCCCGCTATTTCCACCAGAACCCCGAGGGAACGAAGGAGTCTCAATGACCGACGAACTCATCGCCGGAACCGTCACCATCACCGGGAACGGCGGCGACGAGATCGAGGCCTACGCGGCCAGGCCCACCGACGCCGCACCGCGCGGCGGGGTCGTGGTGATCCACCACATGCCCGGCTACGACGCGTCGACGAAGGAGATGGTGCGGCGCTTCGCCGCCGAGGGCTACAACGCGATCTGCCCCAACCTCTACTCCCGCGAGGCCCCGGGCGCGGACCCGGACGACGCGGCCGCCACGGTCCGCGCGGCCGGCGGCGTCCCGGACGACCGCCTCGTCGGCGACGTCTCCGGCGCGGCCGACTACCTGAAGGCCCTGGAGAACGCGAACGGTCGCGTGGGTGTCATCGGGCACTGCTCGGGCGGGCGGCAGGCGTTCCTCGTCGGCTGCTCGATCGACGTCGACGCGGCGGTCGACTGCTACGGCGCGTTCGTCGTCAACGACCCGCCGGAGGCCATGAAGTTCATGAAGCCGTTGCTGGGCAAGGCGCCGGACCTGTCCTGCCCGCTGCTGGGCATCTTCGGGGCCGACGACAAGTTCCCCGGCCCGGACGAGGTCGCCGTGCTCGCGGCCGAGCTGGAAAAGCTCGGCAAGGAGCACGAGTTCCACACCTACGCGGACGCCGGCCACGCGTTCTTCGCCGCCGACCGGCCGAGCTACCGGCCGGAAGCCGCGAAGGACGGCTGGGAACGCATCCTCGACTTCTACTCCCGCACGCTCAGCGCCTGAGAGGACCCGCCATGTGCACCTACCTCACCGAGAAGTTCGCCCTCGAAGGCAGCGGCAAGGGCGCCCGCGGCTGGTTCCGCCTGAACGAGGGCACGGTCTACGTCGACCACCCGGTCCACGCGCCGTACGCGCACACGGTCAACATCGACTTCCGCAACCCGGACCTGGGCGCCTCGGCCCGCGTCGCCTTGGAACTGACGGAAGAAGACGCCCTGGCCCTGGCCGACGCGATCATCGCAGCCGTGAAGTCGGCCCCGGCCGGCCTGGCCTCCCGCAACCAGTAGCCCCAGTCCGTGAATGGCCCATTGAGGGACTCTGAGTCCCTCAATGGGCCATTCACGGCGTGTAGAGGGCGCCGAGGAATTCCAGGAGGAGGCGTTCCCGCAGGGGCGCCGGGGCGGTGGCGAGGAGGGCGTTGATCGGGGCCATGCGGTCCGGGAGGCCCGAGGCGCCGCCTAGGCCGGCCGCGGCCAGGAGGCCCGCGAACTGTTCGGACGTCAGGGTCGCCGGGTCCAGGGCCGCGACGAACTCCGCCACCGCCGGGTCGATCACCACCGGGCCCGACGCGCGGGCCGCGTCCACTGAGGACGCGAGGTCCGTCAGGAACTCCTTCTCGCTGCCGTGGTTCGCCGCTGTGACCGTGAGGTGCAGGTTTGCCGGGGACGCTTCAAAAGCGAACTGCGGCTGGACGTACCAGCCGCGTGTCTTCAGCTCGTCGGCCACCGTGAAGAGGTCGAAACCGTCGTCGCCGGTGAACGCGATCAGCGTCGAGACCGGGTCACCCAGCACCCGCAGGCCCTCGATTTCGGTGATTCCGGCGCGGATGCGGGAAACCGCTTCGCGGGTCGAAGCGGCCAATCGCAGGTAGCCGTCGTCGCCGAGGTGGCGGACGACCGCCCACGCCGCCGCCAGCGGTCCGCCGGAGCGGGTGCTCTGGATCGTCGTGTTCAGCATCGTGTAGCCCGGCCAGCCCGCGCTCGCGAAGTAGTGCGTCCGCCGCAGCTCCGCCGACGCGTGCAGCAGCACCGAAGTCCCCTTCGGGCAGTACGCGTACTTGTGCAGGTCCACCGAAATGCTCGTGACGCCCGGAACGCGGAAGTCGAACGGCTCGACGTCGGCGCCGAGCTGCGCGAAGTACGGCAGCACCCAGCCGCCGATGCAGGCGTCGACGTGCATCCGGACGCCGCGCTCAAGAGCAGCCGCCGCGATCTCCGTGATCGGGTCGAGCACGCCGTGGGCGTACGACGGCGCGCTCGCCACCACCAGCACCGTCGAGTCGTCGATGGCGGCGGCCATCGCGGCCGGGTCCGCGCGGAACGTCACCGGGTCGACCGGGACGTCGATCCGCCGCAGCCCGAACAGGTGCGCCGCCTTGTGGAAGGCCGCGTGCGCGGTGGTCGGCAGGACGATCGACGGGGCGGTGATCGCCGGATGGGCGTCGCGGGCGGCCAGCACCGAGAGCAGGCAGGACTCCGTGCCGCCGGACGTCACCGAACCGACCACCCCCGGCACGTCGCCGAGCAGCCGGGACGCCGCCGCGACGAGGTCGTTCTCCATCCGCAGCAGGCTGGGGAACGCCGTCGGGTCGAGGCCGTTGGCCGAGGACGCCAGCGCGTGCGCGGCGGCGCCCAAGGAGTCCACTTCGGACAGACCGCTGTCGTAGACGTACGCGAGGGTACGGCCACCGTGCGTCGGGAGGTCGCCTGCGCGCAGCTCCCGCAGCGCCGCGAGAACGTCCTCAGGCGGGTTCATGGCGTGGCTCCCGAGGCTCCAGCACCTTGCGCCGCAGGAGCGGCAGCGCCAGCGCGATGAGCACGCCGGGCACGATCGACGCTCCGACGAGGATCGCCACGATCGCGCTGTGCGGCTGGGCCGTCGTGGCGTCCGTGCTGGAAACGTACCCGCCGAACGCGAGGATGAGCGCCCACAGGCCGCCGCCGAAGGCGAGGCCGAGCGTCTCCCCCGCGGTCCACACGCCCGCCGCGATCCCGGCGCGGGTCTCGCCGGTCCGCTCCTCCTCCGCCGTGATCAGGTCCGGCAGGATGGCCAGCGGGAACACCGAGATCCCCGCGTACCCGACGCCGCACAGCGCGACGAAGACGAACGACACGACCAGCGGGATCTCCTGGGCGAAGACCAGGCCGAGCAGGCCGACCGCGAACGTCGCCGTCGCCAGGCGGAAGCCGTTGAGCTTGCCGACCCGGACGCCCAGCCGCGGCCACAGCGGCATGGTGACCAGCGCCGGGCCGACGAAGATGACGAACAGGATCGTGCCGTAGCCGTCGTTGCCGAGGATGCGCTGGGCGAAGAACGGGATCGCGGCGAGCACCGTGCCGATGCCCAGCGCCTGGATGAAGTAGGTGCCCAGCAGCCAGCGGAACGGCCGCCAGCCGGCGAGCGTGCGGACGAGCTCCTTCAGGTTCACGGTGTTCGGCCGCAGCGAGCCGACCGGCGCGCCCTTGAGCCCGAAGTACACCAGCAGCGTCGCGGCGAGCACGATCAGCCCGATCACCACGGCCATCAGCCGGTAGCCGGCGACGCCGTCGATCGCGGAGGTGATCGCCGGGGCACCGCCGCCGCAGATCAGGATCGTCACGGCCAGCACGCCGATGCGGACGCTGGTGAGCTTCGTGCGTTCGGTCGCCGACTCGGTCAGCTCGGCGGGCAGCGCGTTGAACGGCACTTGGAACAGCGCGTACGCCGTGGCGCAGAGGGCGAACGTGATCGCCACGTACAGCGCGTCCGGCAGCGGCGCGCCGAACCCGGGGTGGGCGAACATCGCCGCGAACAGGATCGCGACGCCGATGCCGCCGATGAGCAGGAAGCGCCGCCGGCTGCCGGTCTTGATCAGGTCGGCGTCCGACATCCGGCCGGCGATGGGGTTGAACAGCACGTCCCAGGCCTTGGGCACGAACACGATCGCCGCGGCCCAGCCCGCGGGCACGGCCATGGTGTCGGTCAGGTACTTCACCAGAACCAGGCCGGGGACCGTGCCGAAGGACCCCGTGACGAACGAGCCGAGCGAATACCTGAACCGCGTCCGGCCGGACAGCGTCGTCATGGTCCTCCTCGCGAAACGAACACCGATGAGGCACTCAGTAGTGGATCTCGGCCCGCACCGGGTAGTGGTCGGAGGGAATCGTGCCACCGTCGTAATGCACCAGCTGTACCGGGCCGACCTCGGCGCGTCGCAGCGAGCCGACGTAGTCCAGGGAATCGCGGTAGGTCGCCGGCGCGGACTTCGCCGCGTCCGGGTTGGTGACGGCGTCGAAGCTGTACTCCCCCGCGCCGGCCGTCCGCAATGTCCCGCCGAGCACGGCCTCGCCCTGCTCGGACTGGGCGCGGCCCAGGGTGTCACGGCGGCCCTGCCCGGCCCAGTACTCGATGTTGAGGTCGCCGGCGATCGCCACCGGGTCCGCCGCCGGGACGTGCGCGGCGGCGAGGTCGCGCAGCTCGCCGAGCTGCGCCAGCCGGATCTGGTGCGCCTTCGGCAGGGTGTCGGGGGCCTCGTCGGCCTGCAGGTGCGTGCCGGCCAGCCAGAGCGCCTTGCCGTGGGCGAAGATCCGGACCAGCGCCGCGCCCTTGTTGGACAGGTAGTCCGCGGTGCCGGAATAGGAGTTGCGGTAGACGAGCTGGTGCTTCTCGGTGATCGGGTACCGGCTCAGCACCGTGACCCCGCCGTTGACGACGATCGGCGAGTTCGAGCAGTTGCCGCTCACCGTCGTCCAGCCCGGTGACGTCGAGCAGGACTGCCCGACCACCGGCGTCTGGAACGGGTAGGCGTCGACGAGCCGGCTGCGCAGATCCTCGGCCTGCGCGCTGAACGCCTCTTCGAGCACGACGACGTCAGCGGCTTGGGCCCGGATGACCCGCTCGGCGGCCGCGGCCCGGGCCTCCTTGTCCGCGGTGTTCGGGTTGGCGATCCACGGCAGCTGCCACAGGTTGAAGCTCAGGACCGACACGCTCGCGGCCGCGGCCTTGGCCGGGGCGGTCACGAGGGCGAGGAAGGCGCAGACGACAGCGGCGAGAAGGGCGGTTCTCCGCACGGAGTGTCCTTTCGGGAAAGTTCAGGCGACGACGAAGGCGCGGGACGTCCCGCTGAGCTGGGCGATCGCGCCGGTCAGGCCGTGTTTCCACGCTCCGAAGTGGACGACGCGGTACTTCCCGACCGGCGTGTTCGCCGGGATGTCCCAGGTGACCTCGGCGCGTGACTCGGAGACGAACGTCCGGGTCCAGCGGAACTTCGTCGCCCAGTCACCGTCGTCGGCGTAGCGGACCCAGCGGCCGTCGACGTACTGCTGGATCTCCAGGAACGTGCCGTCGCGGCGCAGGTCGTTCTTCGGGTGGCCGGTCACGAACGCGACCGCCACCTGCTCGCCGCGCCGGTAGCTGCTCTTCGCGTCGGTGACGACGTCGCCGAAGCTCTTCAGCAGCGGCGCGCTGTCGAAGACCACGCCGGGCTGGAAGTTGACCAGCTTGCCGCGCAGGTCCCGCGGGACCGGGCCGTGCGGCACCGGGGTCCCGGCCTTCATCGCGGCGGCGAGCTTGCCGAACTCCTGCTGGTACGCGGGCAGCGTGTAGCGGCCGAAGAGCGTCGACGCGCCCTCGTACTGCTGCGAGTCGTACTCCTCCGGCGTCGTGACGTACTGGCTGTAGGCGTTGGAATAGCCCTGCACTAGGACGTTCTCCAGCGGGACGCCGAGTTCGGCCGCGACGGTCCGCCGGATCCGCAGCCCGGCGACGATCGTGTACTCGGCGGGCCCGGCGACCAGGTGCAGCTGCCCGATCCGGACGATCTGCAGCGGCAGCACCTCCGGCGCCCACGGGTAGGGCTTCATCGCGCCGAACGGCACGGCGACGACCTTCGGCGCCTGCGCGTCGGCCAGGGCCTGCGGGATCGGCGCGTCGATGCCGCCGAGCCAGTCGATGAACGGGTTCTTGACGCCTTCGGGCAGCGGCAGGCCGGGCCCGTCTTCGGTGCTGCCCGCCAGCATCGAGACGCCGATGGCCGCGGTGCAGGTGCGGTGCGGGCGGCCGTCCGGGGTGAACCTCGGGTCGACGTCGACGGCGGACATGTCCACGTAGGTCATCCGGTGGTCGACGCCGCCGGTCACGGACTCGGTTGCCGTGTCGAACGCGCGTTTCGCCGCCTGGAACTGGAGTTCGCCGATGCGCTGGGTGTTCTGAAACTCCGTCTCGGGTGTACCCGGCTGGAGGTTCAGGTTCGGCGTCATGTCGCCGGAGTTGGTCTGGGCGAACGCGGCGACGAACCCGGGCGGGCCGTCGAGGTAGCGGACGCCGGCGTGGTCGTGCTCCCACGTGTAGGCGGCGTAGCCCTTGTTGTCGCTGCTGATCAGGTGGTTGCCGTTGCTCATCGACGTGCCGTGCGTGGCGAACCAGGTGATCGCGCCGACGTCCTTCCCGCCCTGCCGGAACCGCAGCACGGTCACGGCCGGGTCGATCGACAGCGGGAAGTGGCCCTTGTCCGGGTTGAGCTCGAACGCGACGCGCGAGCGGTTGGCGCTGGCCGAGGTCAGCTCGGTGCGGCCGAGACTGAGTTCGCCGGGCGCGAGGGTGTCGTGCGCGTGGCCGATGGCCTCGACGATCCCGGCGACGACGGCGTCGTAGGTCTGCTGCTGGAACCCGAGGATCGACAGGTCGTAGGCCGCGTAGTGCGAGTCGCCGCCGCACGCCGAGTGTGTGTGGGTGGCGTTGAGCAGCACGTTCTGCTCGGTGTAGGTGTTCCCGTACTTCCGCGCCAGCTCGCGCAGGACGCCCTGGTGGACGGACTGGAACAGCGCGCCCAGCTCGGCGGTGACGAAGACGATCCGGTGGGTCCCGTCGTCGACGACGTAGGCGCGGGCCCGGGTGCGCAGGTGGATGCCGGCGGTCTGCTGCTGCGGCATCGAGTAGCCCATCATGCCGTTCTCGGCGGCGGGCCCGGTGACGTCGCCGATCCCGACGCCCACCTTGAGCCCGGCTTCGGCGGCCGCGGCGGGTCTGGCCGCAGCAGCACCGAAAGGCAGGGCGGCGAAGGGCAGGGCGGCGGCTCCGGCCAGGACGTGACGACGACTCACCCGCATACGGTCTCCCGACTAACGTGAACGACTTTCGCGTTAGTTGCGGACCGTACGTGACCCCGGCCACCCGGGCAACCCGACAAAAGTGCCGTCAAGCCGCCCGGGCGCCGTCGATTCGCGGGTCAGCCGAGGGCTTCGGCGATCTTCTCCAGGGTCGCCGCGTCCCCGCGCAGCAGCAGCTGGGTGACCACGGTGTCTTCCCACGCCTTCAGCTCTTCGCGGATTTTCGCCGCCGGCCCGATCAGCGAGGTGTCCTCGACGAGTGACGTCGGGATCGCCGCGACGGCTTCCTCCTTGCGCCCGGCGAGGTACAGCTCCTGGACCTTGTCCGCGACGTCCTCGTAGCCCAGCCGCGCGAAGACGTCGTGGTGGAAGTTCACGCTCTTCGCGCCCATGCCGCCGATGTAGAGCGCCAGCGACGGCTTGATCCAGCTCGCCGCTTCCTCGACGTCGTCGTGCACGATCACCGGCACCGACGCGGGCACCTCGAACGTCTCCAGCGTGTGCCGCGCACCCGGCCGCGCGAAGCCCTCTTCCAGCGCGGCCTTGTAGAAGTCGTTGCTCTTGGGCGAGAAGAACAGCGGGAGCCAGCCGTCGCAGATCTCGGCGGCGAGGGCCACGTTCTTCGGCCCCTCCGCGGCCAGGTGGATCGGGACGTCCTTGCGCAGCGGGTGCACGGTCGGCTTGAGCGGCTTGCCCAGCCCGGCACCGCCCTTCAGCGGGAGCTGGAAGTGCTGGCCGTCCACGATCACCGGCGCCTCACGCGCCAGCACCTGCCGCACGATGTCGACGTACTCCCGCGTGCGCGCCAGGGGCTTCGGGTACGGCTGGCCGTACCAGCCTTCGACGACCTGCGGACCGGACGCGCCGAGCCCGAGCACGAACCGCCCGCCCGACAGGTGGTCGAGGGTGAGCGCGCTCATCGCCGTCGCCGTCGGGGTCCGCGCGGCCATCTGGACGATGTTGGTGCCGAGCCGGATCCGGCTGGTCGACGAGCCCCACCAGGCCAGCGGCGTGAACGCGTCCGAGCCGTAGGCCTCCGCCGTCCACACCGAGTCGAAGCCGAGCTCCTCGGCCTTGAGGACCGCCTCCAGCGCACCCGGGGTCGGCCCGCTGCCCCAGTACCCGACGTGGAATCCTAGCTTCACGAAGACCTCCTAGACGTTCGGCGCGTAGTGCTCGGGTTTGCCGCGCTCGGACAGCGGCGGCAGGTTCCTGGGTGGAGTCTCGACCAACGCGGCGTCCGGAGCCACCTCGCCGCGCACCCGGCGCCAGCCGGCCCGGGCCCGCGGGTGGTAGCGGCGATCGTGCGGGACGAGCCTGAACACGGCGTTGATCAGCTTCCCCACCCGGCGGTGGCGGCGCGCGTCGCGCTCGGACCAGCGCAGGCCGAGCAGGTCGCGGATCTCGCGGTCGTAGAGCCCGGTGGTCAGCCAGACGAAGTTCTTCGCGATCAGCGCGCTCACCGGCCGCCAGAGCACGTCCGGCAGCCAGGGCAGGAACGGCGGCTTCGCGATCCCGGCGAGGTCGAGGACGTCCCGGGTGGCCTTGTTGTCCTCCAGGACCTCGGTGCACATGTGCTTCCAGTAGCGCTGGAAGTCCTCCCAGCTCTCCGGCACCGGCCGCATGCTCATGTCGTACATCCGCCACCACGTGACGTGCTCGTCGAACAGGCGCCGCTTCTCCCCCTCGCCGATGCCGCCCATGAAGTGGTCGGCGATGAGGATCGTGCTGACGAAGAACGTCGAGTGCGCCCAGTAGTAGGTGTCGGGGTCGAGCGCGTGGTAGCGGCGGCCGCGCGCGTCGATCCCCTTGATCCGGTCGTGGTACCCGCGGACTTCCAAGGCGGTCTGGTGCGCGCGCGGGCCGTCGTAGACGACCCCGCCGATCGGGTAGAGCGAGCGGAAGAGCCGCTGCCAGCGCTCCTCGAAGAACCGCGAGTGCTGCTCGACGCCGGCGCCGAGGCCCGGGTGCATGTTCTGCATCGACCCGGCCCACAGCGCGATCAGCAGGCCACGCCAGTCGCCGAAGTACTTCCAGGTCAGCGAGTCGGGACCCAGCGGCTCTGTGACATTCGGGGCTCCGCCCCGAGCCGGGGGCTTCGCCACCCGGACCCCCTCAAAGCGTTTAGGCATCGGCAGCTCCTCGTCGAGTCTCAACTGACTACGGCTGTTGTCAGGCTAGGATCTGACAACAGATGTAGTCAACCGAGGAGCGGGGATGCCGGGCCGGACCTGGGCGGGCACGACACTGGACGACCGGAAGGCGCTCCGGCGCGAGCAGCTCGTCGCCGCGGGCCTCGAGCTGCTGGGCACCGAAGGCTCGGCCGCGACCAGCGTGCGCGCGGTGTGCCGGCACGCGAAGCTCACCGAGCGCTACTTCTACGAGAGTTTCGCCGACCGCGAGGAGCTCGTCGCCGCGGTCTACGAGCACGTCGGCGAACAGGCGCGCCAGGCCCTCGTCGACGCCGTCCGGGACGCGCCCAACCCGACACTCCGGGCCGAGAACGCCGTGCGCGCGTTCGTCGAGCTGATCGTCGACGACCCCCGCAAGGGCCGGATCCTGCTGCTCGCCCCGCTGACCGACCCCGCGCTCACCCGGCGCGGCCTGCACCTGCTGCCCGTGTTCGCCGCCCTCGTCGGCGAGCAGCTTTCGCGCGGGGACGAGACCGAACGCCAGTTGGTGGCCGTCGGGCTGGTCGGCGCGCTGAGCAACGTCTTCATCGCCTACCTCGACGGCTCGCTGAAGGTGACGCGCGAGCGGCTCGTCGCGCACTGCGTCAAGCTCGTGCTCGGCGCCGACGACCTGGCCCGCTGACCGCACCACCAGCTGACAGTCCCGCGCCGGATCGGGCACACTCAACCCATGCGTACCGCTGGGCGGAACGAAGGAGCGAGCGGCGACGGTCTCGTCGCGGCCCGGCTCGCCGCGCTCCTCGAGGCCTTCCGCCCCGGCGACGAGTCACTCGGCGTGTCCGAGCTGGCCCGCCGGACCGGGCTCGCGAAGACCACCGTGCACCGCCTCGTCGGTCACCTCGCCGAGACCGGTCTGCTGACGCGTGAGGACGGCGCGGTGCGGCTCGGGCTGCGGCTGTTCGAAATCGGCCAACTGGCCTCGCCCCGGAGAGGACTTGTCGAAGCGGCCCGGCCGTACCTCGCCGATCTCCGCGAGGCGACCCGCAACACGGTCCACCTCGCGATCCTGGAAGGCACCGAAGTCGTCTACCTCGACGTGCTGCGCGGGCCGGACGCGCCGACGCTGCCGTCGCGCATCGGCGGCCGGTTCCCCGCGCACGCGACCGGCGTCGGCAAGGCGATTCTCGCGTTTTCCGCGGAATCCGTGGTGAACAAGGTGATCGACGCCGGATTGCCCCGCATGAGCCCCAAGACGATCACCGCGCCCGGACTGCTTCGCCGCCAGCTCACCCGGATCCGCGAAGACGGGATCGCGCTGGAACGTGAGGAATCGGGCGTCGGCGTCGTGTGCGCGGCCAGCCCGCTGCTCGACGCGCACGGCGTCGCGGTCGCGGCCGTGTCGATTTCGGGCTGGGCCAACCGGATGCGGACCGAACGGGTGGCCCCGGCCGTCCGCACGGTCGCCCTCGCGTTGACCCGGACGCTTTCCGGATCCACTGCGGACAGTCGGAAATAATCTTGCCGCACAAGGGTTTTTGATCATCAAGACGATCTCTAGGCCGTCCGGATGACGTAACCTCCCCGAGCTGTACGGGTGATCCCCAGCGGCTACGATCCGTCCAATGGCCCAGCACAGCTGGGGGACGACGTTCTCGGGCCACTCCCCCGCGACACTTTCCGAGCAGTCGGGTGCGCGTCCTTCGGCCGCGCACCGGCTGCTGTCCCTCGACATCGTGCTGGCGCTGCTGGCCCTGGCCGGCGGCCTCCGCGTGCTCTACCTCGCCGCCACCACCCCGGCCCTGCCGTCCGAAGCGGCGACCGTCGCCCACGCGTACGCGCTCGGCCACCTCACGCCGTTCACCGACGCGGGCGGCGCCGGGCTCAGCCGGTTCGGCTGGCTGCAGCTGTCCGCCTACACGATGGTGTCCGACGCGTTCGGCCGCTCGGCCACAGCGCTGGCGGCCGTCCGCGAGACGATGCTGGTCGCCGCCGTGATCGGCACGGTCCTCCTGTGGTTCCTCGCGCGCCGCCTCGGCCTGGCGCGCTGGGCGGCCACGGCGGCGGTGCTGCTGATCGCCGTGTCACCGCTGGCGCTCGGCCTGCAGCGGCTGGTCGTCGTCGAGCACCTGGCGGCGGTGTGGGCGCTCGGCGCGCTGGTGCTGATCACCACCCCCGAAGCCAAGCTCCGCCACGACATCCTGGCCGCGGTGTGCCTGCTGGCCGCCGTGCTCACCTCACCGCTGGCGCTGTTCCTGCTGCCCGCGGCCGGCTGGCTGCTGGTCCGCCGGTCGCCGACCCGGGCCGCGGTGGTGGCGGTGCTGCTCAACCTCGGGCTGGGTGTCGCGTTCGGCCCGGCCGCCGCCGTGCTGCGGCCCCACCTCGCCGCCGCGGGCCACCCCGACGTCGCCGACTGGGTGGCGCTCGACCCGGCGTGGGCGGTGCTCTCGACCTTCGCCCTCGTCGCCGGGCTGGCGGTCGCCGCGCTGCGGCCGTTCGCGGTGTCCGGCCTGCTGCTCGTCGCGATGCTGCTCGTACCCGGCGTGCCCGACACGGCGGTGCTCGCGCTGCTGCTGCCGGTGACCCCGCTGCTGGTGGCCGGGGTCGCCCAGGCCGTCACCCGCCAGCGCCGGGCGGCGGCCCACCAGTCACGGGCCGGGGGCCGGACCGGGCTCGTGGTGGCCGCCACCGCTTCCGTCCTGGTGGTCGGGGTCGGCTGGGCGTACGGGTTCAGCGCCTTGAAGCCGTCCCCCGACCGCAGCGGGCCGCTGACCGACGCGCAGGGATGGTTGCGGGACAACGCTTCCGGTGCCCGGCTGCTCGTCGACGACGCGGCCTGGGCCGAGCTCGCGAACGGGGGCTGGCCCACCGGAATGATGGCGCCGCCCGCCGCGTGCGCGGCCGCCTGCCCGGCCGCCGAGTGGGCGGTCTTCACCCATGACGCCGACGACCTCCGGCAGCGCTACCCCGCCCTCGACGGCGCCTTGACCGACGCCGGGGTGGTCGCGGCGTTCGGCTCCGGCGACCAGCGGGTCACGGTCTCCCGCCTCGACCTGCCCCCGGCCGACCCGGGCGCGTCGTCGGAGGACTCGGCCCGGGCCCACGCCGGTGCCGCGCTGGCCGCGTCCACCCGGCTCACCGTCAGCCAGGACGCCGCCGCCGTGCTGCGAGCCGGCCGCGTCGATCCCCGGCTCATCGCGACGATCGCCGCGCTGGCGGCCCTGCAGCCGGTGAAGATCACCGCGTTCCCCGAAGTCCCCGGCGAAGAATCCGCCGGTCAGCCCCGCCGCCGCGTGCAGTTCGCCGGCGGCGAGGACGGCGTGGCCGCGTTCTACACCGGCCAGCGCGACCTGTTCCGCCCCTCGGCCGTCGCCCGGACCCGCGACGGTGTGCTCGTCACCTACCCGTTGTTCGCGCCCTCGGGACTGCTGGTCCCGTTCTCCTCTCCCTGAGCTTCCCGAAAGGCCCTCCCATGCGCACCAGGCTCCTGCTCAGACCGGCCGGGCTGATCGCCGCGGCCCTCTTGATCGGCGCGCTCGCGCCGGGTCCCGCGTCCGCCGCGGCGAACACGCCCGGGCCGGGCGTCGGCTGGATCCGCGTCGGCCACCTGTCCCCGAAGGTCCCGCCGGTGGACATCTACTTCGCGCCGTTCGGGCAGGCCGAGAAGGTCGTCATCCGCAAGGCCGGCTACGGCGCGGTCACGCCCTACTCGTCGCTCGACCCCGGCAAGTACACCCTCTCGATGCGGCCCGCCAACGCCGCGGCGACCACCCCGCCCGCCCTGTCGGCCACCATCGACGTCGCCGAGCGCAACGCCTACTCCCTGCTGGTCTTCGCGAACGGCCCGGACGGCACGCTGCACGGCCAGCTGGTGACCGACGACCTGACCCCGCCCGGCCCGGGCCAGGGCCGGGTCCGCGTCGTCGAAGGGTCGGCGGCCATCGCCCCGGTCTCCGTCGACGGCCCGCAGGGCATGGCGATCGCCAAGGACGCGGCGTACGGCATGACGTCCAACTACGTCGACGTGCCGCAGGGGCGCTACCCGCTGCAGCTGAGCGGCGGCTCGGTGAAGTCCACCGCCGACGTCGACGTCAAGGCGGGCACGTCGACCACGCTGCTGGTCACCGAGGACGGCGGGGCGCTCAAGGCGAACCCGATCGCCGACGGCGCGTCGCTGCCCGACCCGCCGAAGTTCGGCGTCGAGACCGGCGGTGGCGGCACGGCGCCGGTGTCGTCGGGCACGCCGTTCTGGCCGGCGGCGGCGGTGGTCGCACTCCTGGCCGCGCTCGCGGCGTGGCCGGTGCTGCGGCGGCGCCGGGCCGCCCGTGCGCACTGAGCTCGGCGCGCTCCTCGTCACGGCGCTGGTGGTCGCGGGCTGCTCGACAGCGGCCCCGGCCACCCCGCCGCCGACGGTGACGTCGTCCTCCACCCCGGCGGCCGCGGCCGGGCCGCAGCCGCTGCCGACGGCCGCCGAGGTCCGCCCGGTGCACCTGCGGATCCCGGCTATCGCCATCGACGCGCCCGCGCTCGTCCCGCTCGGGCTCGGGCCCGACCACCAGCTCGAAGCGCCCGCGAAGTTCGGGGACATCGGCTGGTACGCCGACGGCCCGGTGCCGGGCGACCCCGGCCCCGCCGTGATCGCCGCGCACGTCGACTCCCGGTCCGGCCCGGCACCGTTCTTCCGGCTGCGCGAGCTGAAGGGCGGCGACGAAGTGTTCGTCACGCGCTCCGACGGCCAAGAGGCGCGTTTCGTGGTGGACCGCGTCCAGCGGTACCCGAAGAACGCCTTCCCGACCGACGCGGTCTACGGGCCCGCGCCGGGCAGCGCCCTGCGGCTGATCACCTGCGGCGGCAGCTTCGACGCGGCGAAACGCTCTTACCGCGACAACATCGTCGTCTACGCCTCCACTCGCTGGGGTTAAAGGGCGGCGACGTTGCGTTCGGGGTGGGACGGCCGGTGCAGCGCCGGGACGTCGGCCAGCAGGCCACGCCGGGCCAGCTCCGGCCGGACGCCGTCGCCGAACCAGTACGCCTCCTCCAGGTGCGGGTAGCCGGACAGCACGAACTCGCTGACGCCGACCGAGTGGTACTCCTCGATCAGGTCGGCGACCTCGCTGTGGCTGCCCACCAGCGCGGTGCCCGCGCCGCCGCGGACCAGGCCGACGCCGGCCCACAGGTTCGGGTGGATCTCCAGGCCGCGGACCCCGCCGTCGGTGCGGCCGCCGTGCAGCGCGACCATCCGCTGCTGCCCGACGGATTCGCTGACGGCCAGCTGCGCCTGCGCCTTCGCGACCTGCTCCGGGCTCAACGCGTCCAGCAGCTTCTGCGCCTCCGCCCACGCCTCGGCCGAGGTGTCGCGCGAGATCGTGTGCAGCCGGACGCCGAACCGGATGTCCCGGTCCCCCGCCAGCGCCTTGACCTTGGCGATCTTCTCGGCCACCTGCGCGGGCGGCTCGCCCCAGGTCAGGTAGACGTCGGCGTGCCGGGCGGCGACCGGCAGCGCGGCCGGCGACGAGCCACCGAAGTAGATCGGCGGCGCCGGGTCCGGCGCGGCCAGCGTCGTCGCGCCTTCGACCTTCAGGTGCTCGCCTTCGAAGGTGAACGGCTTCCCGGACCACACCCCGCGGACGATCGTCAGGAACTCGTCGGTGCGCGCGTACCGGGCGTCGTGGTCGTGCCAGTCGCCGAACCGGCGCTGCTCGACCGCGTCGCCGCCGGTGACGATGTTGAGCAGCACGCGGCCGTTCGACAGGCGCTGGAACGTGCCGGCCATCTGCGCGGCGAGCGTCGGCGAGATGACACCGGGACGGAAGGCGACCAGGAACTTCAGCTTGGTCGTCTCACGGATCAGCGCGGCCGTGGTCAGCCAGGCGTCCTCGCACCACGTCCCGGTCGGCGTCAAGACGCCTTCGAAGCCCTGCCGCTCGGCCGCGCGGGCCACCTGGGCGAGGTAGTCGAGATCGGGGTCGCGCTGCGCGGCCGGACCGGCGGACCGGTTGGCGTGGAAGCGTTCCACGATCGTGCGGCCGTCGCCGCTGGTGGGCAGGAACCAGTGCAGCCTGATGCTCATCCGTTGCTCCTCGGCGTCTTCTGGGCCGCCTCCAGGTCGGGACCGAACCGGCGGTCGGCGTACGCGGCGAAGTCCACCTTCCCCGGCAGAGTCTTGTCGTCGGTGAAGGCGTCCGCGAGCTGTTGCTCCGACTGCACGATCGAGTCGTCCAGCGGGGTCGGCAGGTCACGGCCCGCGTCGACGGCCTTCTGCGCCACCTCGAGCTTCAGCCCGGTCTCCTTGGCCCACGCCGCCGCCCACTCCGGGCGGTGCGCGTCGGCCCACTTCTGGGCCTTGACCACCCGGACCACGAAGTCCCGGATGGCCGAGTTCTTGCCGGGGTCGGCCAGCGCCGCGGTGCTCGCGGTCTGGAAGCTCAGGCCGTTCGACGAGCCCCGGCCGTCGGCCAGCACCCGCGCCTTGGCCTCGATCTGGGCCTGCGCGGTGTAGGGGTCCCAGATCGCCCACGCGTCGATCGTGTGCTGGGTGAACGCGGCGTAGGCCTCGGCCGGCTGCAGGAACGTCACCTTGATGTCCTTGGTGGACAGTCCGGCGTTGTGCAGCGTGTTCAGCAGCTGTCCGTGGGCGGACGAGCCCTTCGCGACGCCGACCGTCTTGCCTTTGAGGGACGCGACGTCCTTCAGCGGTGAGTCGTCCGGGACCAGGATCGCCTCGCGTTCGACGTTGCTCTTCGAGACGCTCACGACGGCGATCTTCGCCTTCGCGGCCGCGGCGAAGATGGGTGGCGTGTTGCCGACGCGGCCGATGTCGATCGCCCCGGCCGACGCCGCCTCGAGCAGCGGCGGGCCGGAGGTGAACGTCGACCACTCGATCTTGTACGGCAGGTTGTCGAGGCCCTTCGCGGCGGTGAGCAGCGACTTCACGCCGCCCTTCTGGTCGCCGACCTTGAGCGTCACCTTCGCCAGGTCGGCCGCGCTCACCGGCGGCGGCACGGCGGCCGGGCCGGGGTTCGCGCCGGTGGCCGAGCCGCAGCCGGCCAGTACCAGCGCCGCCGCGACGGCGACGATTCCCTTATACAGGCGCATCTTCGGTCACTCCCAGGTCCGCCAGCACGCGGCGGCGGACGTCGATGTGGTCGGCGGGGTTGCGCGGCCGGGACCCGCCCGGCCGGTGTTCGGCGACGATGCGGCCGCCGTCGAGGACGAGCACCCGGTCGGCGAGCAGGAGCGCTTCGTCGACGTCGTGGGTCACCAGCAGCACGCCCGGCCGGTGCCGGCGCCAGAGGTCCTCGACCAGCCGGTGCATCGCGATCCGGGTGAGCGCGTCGAGGGCGCCGAACGGCTCGTCGAGCAGCAGCAGGTCCGGCTCGCGCACCAGGGCGCGGGCCAGCGACACGCGCTGCGCCTCACCGCCCGACAGCGTCAGCGGCCAGTCGTCGGCGTGCTCACCGAGGTGGACCTCGGCGAGCGCCCGGTCGGCCAGCGCGCGGTTGCGGGACTTCGAGACGCCGTCCTGGCGCAGGCCGAGTACGACGTTGCGCCAGACCTTCCGCCACGGCAGCAACCGCGGCTGCTGAAAGGCGACCGAGACGGTGCCGTGGACGTCGGCCCTGCCTTCGACGTCACCGTCGAGCCCGGCCAGCACCCGCAGGAGCGTCGACTTGCCGGAGCCGCTGCGGCCCAGCAGGGCGACGAACTCGCCGCGGCCGATGGTCAGGTCGAGTCCACCGAGGACGGTCCGGTCGCCGAACCGCTTGGTCAGGTTCCCGACGTCCGCTACCGGGTTCGCCACCGCAGCACCTTCCGTTCCAGCAGCCGGACCAGCGCGTCGGTGACCAGGCCGAGCAGGGCGTACAGGATCAGGCCGACGACCACGACGTCGGTGCGCAGGAACTCCCGCGCGTTGTTGATGAGGTAGCCGACGCCGGCGTCGGCGTTGACCGTCTCGCCGACGATCAGCGCGAGCCACGCCAGGCCGAGCGACTGCCGCAGCCCGACCAGCGCCTGCGGCAGGGCGCCGGGCAGCACGACGTGCCAGAGCCGTTCCGCGCGGCTGAACCCGAGCGCCCGCGAGGCCTCGACGAGGTTCGGGTCGGCGCCGCGGATTCCCGAGTGGACGTTCAGGTAGAGCGGGAAGGCCACACCGAGCGCGACCAGCACGATCTTCGTCTCCTCGCCGATCCCGAACCACAGGATGAACAGCGGGATCAGGCCGAGGAACGGCAACGTGCGCAGCATCTGGACCGGCGGGTCGACCAGCGCTTCACCCCAGCGCGACAGCCCGGAGACGATGCCGAGGACGACACCGACGAGTGCGCCGACGGCGAAGCCGGCGCCGACGCGGCCGAGCGACACGGCGAACGCGTCACCGAGCTCGCCGCTGCGCGCGACTTCGACGCCGGCCTGCAGGACCGTCCACGGTGAACTGAGCTTGTCGGGTGGCAGCAGGCCGGTGCCGCTGGCGATCTGCCAGACGGCGACCAGCACCACCGGGCTGATCCACCGGCGCAGGTCGATCCGCCGCCAGGTCTTGCGGGACGGCCGTTCGGCGGCCGGTTCGGCGCGCGCCAGCACGCCCGTGGTGGAAATCGACACGGATTTCTCCCGGGACTTCAGTATTCGGGCTCAGCGGTGTTCGGGCTTCAGCGCGAAATCAGGCGCGCGGACACGCCGCGCTCGCCTGCCGCCGGAGATCGACGTGCAGGCGGGCGACGAGGAGCGCGCCGTGATGCATGGTCCCGAGCTTCGAGCCACGAACGGGTGAAGTCAATCCGTGGACGCGGACTCCCATTCCGTGAAATAGCCGTGTTTCAGTCCGTGGAACGGCGAGGTCAGCCGCCGAACATGACCTTCCATTCGTCGAGCGAACGCGGCCGGTAGACGAAGTTGGTGCGCTTGACGTCCGACAGCGGAGCCGAGGGCTCGGCGGAGTACTGGTGCCCGGGGTAGACGACGGGGTCGCCGGCCAGCCCGGCGAGGGCCTGCAGGCTGCGGTAGATCTCCTCGGCGTCCCCGCCGGGGAAGTCGGTGCGGCCGCAGCCCTCGAGGAACAGCGTGTCGCCGGAGACGAGCTTGTCCTCGACGAGGAAGCACTGGCTGCCCGGCGTGTGGCCGGGGGTGTGCAGCAGGCGGATCGGGATCGCGCCGACCTCGAGGACGTCGTCGTGGTCGTGCGCGCGCAGGTCGGTGTCCGACACTCCGGTGACCCGCCGGACCCACTCGGTCTCGGCGGCGTTGACGTGGATCGGCACCTGCTCCACGGCCAGCAGCTCGGCGATCCCGGGCAGTGAGAAGCCCATCATGTCGCCGCCGACGTGGTCGGGGTGGTGGTGGGTGGCGAGCACGCCGGTGAGCCGCATCCCGTCCGCGGCGAGCACGTCGAGCAGATCCCGCACGGCGTAGGCCGGGTCGACGATCACCGCGTCCCCGGTCTCGCGGTCGCCGATCAGGTAGGCGAAGTTCACCATCTGCGTCGCCACCGGGTCCCCGACCGCGAAGTCGCGGCCCGCGAGCAACTGCCGGAAGTAGAGCCGATCCGTCATGCCCGCCACCCTACGGGGTCACCGCGCGGCCCACTGGTGGACGTTGCCCCGGTGCAGGGCGGCGTAGACGCGGTCGCGCAGGAGGTTGGCCTCGTGGTCGGAGAGCGTCGTTCCCGTCGGGCGGAGTACCAGGCGTACCAGCAGGTTCTTCTGGTCGGCGCTCGCGCCCAGCCGGGCGAGTGCCTGCGGTGGCAGGTCCGCGCACGGCGTCTCCTGCCGGATCTCGACCGTCTCGACGACGTCGGCGCCGGCGCCCAGTGCGTCGCGGACGCGGTCGCCGAGGTCCTCCGCGAGGTCGTCGGCCGCGACGGCGATCGAGAGGTCACGGCGCACCGACGGCATCGCCGACACCGGGCGGTAGGGCTCGAGGTCGAGCATCTGGTGTGCGACCGCGGGTTCGGTCGAGCGCAGCAGCCGGATGTCCGGGATGCCCTTGAGCAGCATCAGCATCCGGTCCAGGCCCAGGCCGAGGGCGAGCCCGGACCAGCCTTCGCGCAGCCCGGCCCGCGCCAGGACGGCCGGGTGCGCGAGCCCGCATTCGGCGACCTCCACCCAGGCGCCGTCGTGCTCGACGTCGAGCTCGGCACCGTCCACTGTGTACGAATGCCGCCGGTCCGCCCGCCGCCACCGGCGGCCCGGCAGGAGCGCGCCGGCCAGCTCTTCGAGGTCGGCCCGCCCCATCGGGCGGCGGGTGATCCGCCACAGGTCGAGCTGGTGCGGCGTCCCGCTGTGCAGCCGGTCGATGCTGTCGCGGCGGTAGACGACACCCGGGCACACGAGCAGGACGTCGTCGGCCGGGCTCGTGGCCAGCGCGCGCAGCGCCGCCGGGATCATCGCGCTGGAATGGCTGCGCAGCATGCGATCCGCGTCGACGTAGCGGGTGTAACGCGCGTCGCGGGTGACATCGGCCGGGTCGTAGCCGAGGTTGTCGTAGTTGTCGGCGGCGGTGACGATCCGCTCTCCGGGCCACCGCCGGACGGCGCACGACCACCGTCCGGCCAGCGCGGCGACGGCCCGTTCGACAACGAGCTGGACGGCGTGCGGCCCGGCGGCCGGATCGGTCAGATCGCGGACGGCGAGATCACGGGTCAGCTGAGCAGGGGTGAGGGCAACGGGCATGACAAGACCTCCGGGACGAGCGGGACGATGGGGGCGGCTGCTCCCCCTGGCCCGGACACCCGGTGAGGTCGGCACATCTCCACGCGCTCGCGACTCGCCTCGACCAGCCGAGGCGATCGGCAGGCAGGCAGACCGGCTTGGGCAAGCATGGCGACCTGAGGCGGCCGGGCCGCCTCAGCCACTCACGCAACCCGAGCCAGCCAGGCAGAGCAAACCGAAACCGCGCCGGCCGACTCACTCAGGCCGAACCGCACTCGCCGAACCCGCGCAGCCTCAGCCGTTCACGGACATGGCACCGCAGCCCCACTGGCACCCGTGAAGGGCCAGGGGGCCGGTAAATCGGCGGTACTCCGCGACGACGGCCACCCACCCACGCTATCCCGCGTGTCACCCCGTTTTCATTCCCCCACCTCCCCGTCGGCCAGCTCGCGCAGGACGTCCAGGTGCCCTACATGCCGGGCCGTCTCCTGCACGACGTGCGCGAGCACCCACCGCACGGTGAACTCCGAGCGCCGCCTCGTGCGGTCGTCGGGGGTGAGCCCGTGCAGTGCCTTCTCCACCCGGGCCCACTCCGCCTTGTACGCCGCGACCACCGACGCCGGGGTGTCGTCCTCCGTCAGGTCCCAGCTCGGGTCCGGTTTGCCCGGCCAGAGCGACGGCAGGTCCGCACCGCCCGCCTCGATCGCCAGCCACCACCGCTCGACCGCGGTCAGGTGCTTCAGGACACCCAGCGCGCTCATCCGCGGTGACGTCGGCAGCGGCGTCGCCGCGGCGGCCTCGGGGGTCAACCCGGCGACCTTGTTGACCGCGGTGGCGCGGAGGAACTGCAGGAAGTCCAGCTGCACGCGAAGCTCGTCCCAGGCCAGGCGAGCGGGCCAGGACCGGCGCATCTTCGAACTCGTGTTCGACATGCAGACAAGATAGCGAGGGGGTCCGACAAAATCCGGAGGCCGCCAAGATCACGCCGGACGGGAACGGTCCTAGGCTGGGTGACATGTGGTGGGGACTCCTCTGCGCCTTGGGCGCGGCCTGCGCGTACGGCGTCGCGTCGGTCATGCAGTCGGTCGCCGCGCAGGCGACCGACACCGGCGCCGACGGCGTCGACCCGAAACTCCTGGTGCGCGTGCTCGGCCAGTGGAAGTTCGTGCTCGGCCTCTCGCTGGACGTTCTCGGCTTCGTGGCGCAGATCGTGGCCCTGCACGTCCTGCCGCTGTTCGTCGTGCAGGCCGCGCTCGCCGCCAGCCTCGCCGTGACCGCCGTCGCCGCGCGGTTCCTCGGCGTCCGGCTGGGCAAACGGGAGTGGGGTGCCATCGCCGTCGTGTGCGCCGGCCTGGGCCTGCTCGGCGCGGCCGCCGAGAGCGAGGGCTCGGACCCCGTCGGCCTCGGGTTCCGGCTGGTGCTGATCGGCGCGGTCGTCGTGCTGGCCGGCGCCGGGATCGTCGCCGGCAAGGCGAACCGCCGCATCCGGACGCCGGCGCTCGGGCTGGTCGCCGGGCTGTGCTTCGGCGTCGTCGCGATCGCCGGGCGGATCATCCCCAGCCTCGCGCCGCTCGACCTGCTCAAGGACCCGGCGACCTACACCGTCGCCGTCGCGGGCGGGATGGCGATGCTCTTCTACGCGACGGCGTTGCAACGCGGCAGCGTCACGACGTCGACCGCGATGATGGTTCTCGGCGAGACGGTGTTCCCGTCACTGGTCGGCGTGCTCGCGCTCGGCGACCGCACGCGGCCCGGGTTCGCGCTGGTCGCGGTGGCGGGGTTCGTCCTGGCCGTCGCCGCCGCACTGGCCCTCGCGCGGTTCGGGGAACCGGCGACCGATCCCGTCGCGGCCGCGAACTGAGACGAACACGACCGTTTCCCCGTAAGCGATTTACTTAGACTAGCCTTACCTATCCCACGACAGGACAGGGAGGCGCGGGTGAGCACGACCGGACGGGAAGTCCTCCGCCGTTCGATCGCCGGGCAACGCCGGCCGGTGGCGCTCGCGTCGCTGCTGACGGCGTGCCACCAGGGCGGTGAGGCGCTGGTCCCGGTGGTGATCGGCGTCGTGATCGACCAGGCCGTCGCGGGCGGCTCGGTCTGGACCCTGCTGCTCTGGCTCGCGGTGCTCGGTGTGCTCTTCGCCGGCCTGTCGACCAGCTACCGGCTCGGCGCCCGCGCCGGCGAGCGCGCCGCGGAACGCGCCGCCCACGAACTCCGCCTCGACCTCGGCCGCCGTGTGCTGCACCCGGGTGGCGGCGCCGAAACCGGCAACCTCGCGGGTGAACTGGTGAGCATCGGGACGTCGGACGCGAAGCGCGTCGGCCAGCTCAACGGCGTCCTCCCGTTCGGTGTCGCCGGGCTGGCCGGGCTCCTGGTGAGCGCCGTCGTGCTGCTGACGATGTCGATCCCGCTCGGCCTGCTCGTGCTGCTCGGCACGCCGCCGATGCTCTACCTCGCGCACCTCGTCGGAAAGCCCCTGGAACGCCGCAGCGAAGCCGAGCAGGAACGCTCCGCCTTCGCCTCCGGGATCGCGACGGACCTCGTCGCCGGGCTGCGCGTGCTCAAGGGCGTCGGCGCCGAACGCGCGGCCGTCGACCGCTACCGCCGGACCAGCCAGGACTCGCTGAAGGCGACGCTCAAGGCGGCCCGCGCCCAGGCCTGGCACAACGGCGCCCTGCTCGCGCTCACCGGCATCTTCATCGCGCTGGTCGCGCTGGTCGGCGGCAACCTCGCCGCGGCGGGCGACATCACCATCGGCGACCTGGTCGCGGCGGTCGGGCTCGCCCAGTACCTCATCACGCCGTTCTCGATCTTCTCGTGGGTCAACGGCGAACTCGCCCAGGGCCGGGCGTCGGCCGGGCGGATCGCCGACGTCCTCAACGCCCCGCCCGCCGTCGGCGCGGGCACCGCGACGCTGCCGGCCCCGGCGCCCGGGCACGTGCGGCTGTCCGCGCTGGGCCGGGGCGCGCTGCGCGACGTCGACTTCGAAGCCCGGCCGGGGGAACTGCTCGGCGTGGTCGCCACCGACCCGGCCGCCGCGACCGACCTGCTCGACTGCCTCGGCCGCGCCGCCGACCCCGCCACCGGGTCGGTGTCGGTCGACGCGGTCGACCTGTCCACCGTGGACCCGAGCCGGGTGCGCGAAGTCGTGCTGGTCGCCGCGCACGACGCGGACCTGTTCGCGGGGACCGTCGCCGAGAACGTCGAGCCCGGGCCGCGCGTCGCCGAGGCGATGTCGGCCGCCGCCGTCGACGAGGTGGCGAGCGCGCTGCCCGACGGCGTCGCGACCGCCGTCAGCGAACGCGGGAGATCACTCTCCGGCGGCCAACGCCAGCGGGTCGCCCTCGCCCGGGCGCTGGCCGTCGACGCGCCGGTGCTCGTGCTGCACGACCCGACGACCGCGGTCGACACCGTCACCGAGGCCCGGATCGCCGCGGGCCTGGCGGAGCTGCGCCGCGGCCGCACGACCATCCTCGTGACCACCAGCCCGGCCCTGCTCGCCGCGACCGATCGGGTCGTGCTGCTCGACGACGGGCGGATCGCCTGCGAGGGCAGCCATGCCGAGCTGGCCGGCCGGGCCGACTACCGGGCGGCGGTGCTGTCATGACCCGCGAGCTCCTTCCCGTGGCCGGCGGGCCGCGCATCCGCGCCGTCCTCGGCGAGCTGCTCGGCCGGGCCAAGGGCCGCGCGGTGGCCGCGTTCACCATGCTGGTCGCGGCCACCGCGATCGGCCTGCTCACCGCTCCCCTGCTCGGCCGGGTCGTCGACCTGGTCGCGTCGAAGCAGCCGGCGACCGGGCTCGTCACGCCGGTGGTCGCGCTGGTGCTCGTCGCGCTGGCGCAGGCGGTCGCGACCGCCCTCGGCGTGTCGATGGTGTCGCGTCTCGGTGAGACGATCCTGGCGGAGCTGCGGGAACGCTTCGTCGAGCGGGCGCTCGGGCTGCCGCTCGAACAGGTGGAACGCGCCGGGTCCGGCGACCTCACCGCGCGCGTGACGAACGACGTCTCCGTGGTCGCGGAGGGCGTCCGGGAGGCGCTGCCCGAGCTGGGGCGTTCGGTGCTGACGGTGGTGCTCACGCTCGGCGCGCTTGCCGTGCTGGACTGGCGGTTCTTCCTGGCCGCGCTGGTGGCCGTGCCGATCCAGCTGTGGACCGTGCGCTGGTACGTGCCGCGCGCGAAGCCGTTGTACGCCAGCCAGCGCGAGGCCGTCGGCGCGCAACAGCAGCAGCTGCTGGACACCATCGGTGGCGCGAAGACCGTCCGCGCGTTCAGCATGGGCGACGCCCACATCGAGCGGGTGCGGAAGCGCTCCGACAGCGCCGTCGAGCTGGCGCTGCGCGGGATCCGGCTGGTGACGCGGTTCTACGCTCGGCTCAACCTCGCCGAGTTCGCCGGGCTGTCGGCGATCCTCGCGATGGGGTTCCTGCTGGTCGGGGCGGACGCCGTGACGGTCGGTGTGGCGACGGCGGCGGCCCTGTACTTCCACAGCCTGTTCGGCCCGATCACGACGGCCCTGGCCCTGGTCGACGACGCGCAGGCGGCCGCGGCCAGCCTCGCGCGGCTGATCGGCGTCGCCGACCTGCCCGCCGCAGCCCAGCCCGCGCAACCGGCGCGGCCGGTCGACGCGTCGGTGAAGACGGCGGGCGCGGGTTACTCCTATGTGGACGGTCACCCGGTGCTGCGGGACGTCGACCTCGGCGTCGCGCCCGGCGAGCGGGTGGCGCTGGTCGGGGCGAGCGGCGCCGGGAAGACCACGCTGGCCAAGCTGATCGCCGGCATCCACCGGCCGGGCTCGGGCTCGATCACGCTCGGCGGCGTCCCCCTGGACGAACTGGGCCCGGAGGCGACCCGCCGGACCGTCGCGCTGATCAGCCAGGAGGTCCACGTCTTCGCCGGGCCACTGGCTGAGGACCTGCGCCTGGCACGGCCCTCGGCGTCGGACGACGACCTGCGGGCCGCGCTGACGAAGGTCGGGGCACTGTCCTGGGTGGACGCGCTGCCGGGGGGCTTGGCGACGGTCGTCGGCGAAGGCGGTCACCAGCTGACGGTGACGCAGGCGCAGCAGCTGGCCCTGGTCCGGCTGGTGCTGGCCGACCCGCCGATCGCGATCCTCGACGAGGCCACGGCCGAGGCGGGCAGCGCCGGTTCCCGCGTCCTGGAGTCGGCGGCCGCGGCGGCCCTCGAAGGCCGCACGGCCCTGGTGGTCGCCCACCGCCTCACCCAGGCGGCGGCGTCCGACCGCATCGTGGTCCTGGACGCGGGCGCGGTGGTCGAGTCGGGCACGCACGACGAGCTGGTCGCCGCGAATGGCCAGTACGCCAAGCTCTGGGCGGCTTGGTCCGGCCAGCGCACCTGACATACGACAACGCCGGGAGCACAGGCGGCTCCCGGCGTGTCGTGCGGGGAAGGGTCAGTTGTCCATGGCGTCGGCCAGAGACTTCGGGCGCATGTCCGTCCAGTTCGCTTCCACGTGGTCCAGGCACGCCTGGCGGCCGGACGGGCCGAACACCACGCTCCAGCCGGCCGGGACGTCGACCGGCTCCGGCCACAGGCTGTGCTGGTTCTCGGCGTTGACCAGGACCAGGTACGTGCCTTCGGGGTCTTCGAACGGGTTGGTCATCGGGGGCCTCCTCAGGCGGTGATGTCCGTGCGGGCGCCGTTCACGACCTCGGCCAGCTTCTGGATGACCGGGGCCGCGAGCACCGGGTTGAACCGCGGCTCGGTCGACCAGTCGGCGAGCTGGTTCGCCTTGACGGCGGGCAGCTGCGCCCAGGTCGGGATCGCGGCCAGCTGCTGACGCGACAGGGCGAAGGTGCGGCTGTCGCTGAGGATCAGGTCGGCCGGGTACTTGCCGGCCTGCTCCCAGCTGAGCGTCTCGAAGTAGTCGTCCGTGCCCGCGCCGTTGACGATGTCCAGGCCGAGGTCGCGGTAGTACGCGAGGTCGGCGAAGAACTCCGGCTTGCAGACGTACAGGTTGTCCTTGTCGCTGGACACCACGAGCACCTTCAGGCCGGGCTTGGACTTGATCGCGGCCTTCAGGTCGTCGGACGCCTTCCGGAAGTCGTCCTTGCCCTTCTTGATGGCGGCCGAGTTCGCGTCGCCGCCCAGCGCGACGGCGAGCTGCTCGTAGCGCTCGATCACCTTCGGCAGCGTGACCTTGTACTCCGACAGCGCGACGATCGGGGCGATCGCCTGCACCTTGGGGCCGAGGTCGTCCTTCAGCACCCACAGGTCGGTCGGCTTGGTGCCGGTGAGCCCGGTGACGACCAGGTCCGGCTTCAGCGCGGCGAACTTCTCCATGCTGAAGTCGTCCCAGGCGTTGCCGATGGAGGTGACGGCGTTCAGGTCGATGTTGCCGGCCTGGATCTCCTTGGCGCCGTCGGCCGTCTTCTGCGGGCCGAACACGCCGACCGGGCGGACGCCGTAGTCCCAGAGCGCGGCGGCCGAGCTGGCGTAGGCGACGACACGGGACGGTCGCTGGTCGCGCGCGGCCTTCTGGTTCCGGTCGTCGGTGAACTCCCACGGCCCGGAGGCGGCGGCCGCCGGCTTGTCACCACTGCTGCCGCACGCGGTGAGCGCCGCGACCGCGGCGAGACCGCCGGTGCCGATCAGGAATCCACGCCGGCTGAGCCCGGCACCGCCTTGAAACACGGACATGAGAACCTCTCGAGAACCTTTTTTTGGGGGTTCCGGGTGGCGGAGCCCCCGGCTCGGGCCGAAGGCCCGGATGCCACAGACTTTAGGATAGGCACACCTTATTTAGGGGAGCCTGACAAAAGCAACCTCCGCGACCGACCTGTGTCCACCCCCACCTGTCCACCCCCACCTGCGTCAATTCCTCCCCGACAGCTGGGCCTGGGCGCCGGGAACCGGCTCGGCCGGGTCGTGTCCCAGGTGGACCTGGCGGTTGCCGGCGTCGACGTGCACCACCCGCGGCCGGTGCGCCGCGCGCTCGGCCTCGTCGACCTGGGCGTAGGTGATGATGATGACCAGGTCACCGGGGTGCACCAGGTGCGCGGCCGCGCCGTTGATCCCGATCACGCCGGAGCCGGGCTCGCCGGTGATCGCGTACGTCTCCAGGCGGGCGCCGTTGGTGATGTCGACGATCTGCACCTGCTCGCCCTCGACGATGTCCGCGGCGGCCATCAGGTCGGCGTCGATGGTCAGGGAGCCGACGTAGTGCAGGTCGGCCTGGGTCACCGTGGCGCGGTGGATCTTGGCGTTCATCAGGGTGCGCTGCATCAGTTTCCTCGTGTCTCGGTCATCAGGGCGGCCAGGCCGGCCACGGTGGGGGTACGGAAGAACTCGGCGATCGGGAGCTCGGTCCCGGTCCGCTCGGTGATCCGGTTGCGCAGGACCACGAGCAGCATCGAATGACCGCCGAGGGTGAACAGGTCGTCGTCGGCGCCCACGGCGTCGACGTCCAGCACCTCGGCGAACACGTCGCAGAGGGTCTTCTCCAGCGGCGTCCCGGGCGCCCGGCCGCGAGCCTCGAGGTCGGGCACGGGCAGGGCCGCCTTGTCGAGCTTCCCGTTGGGCGTCACGGGGAACGCCTCCAGCGGGACGATCGCCGCGGGCACCATGTACTCCGGCAGGGAGCGGGCCACGAACTCCCGCAGCCGCGCGGGATCCGCGGACGCCGGCGTCGTGTACGCGACCAGCCGCTTGTCCCCCGGCCGGTCCTCGCGAACGATCACGAGTGCCTGCGCGACGTCGTCGTGCCGCGTCAACGCCGTCTCGATCTCACCCGGCTCGATCCGGAAGCCGCGGACCTTCACCTGGTCGTCGGTGCGGCCGAGGTACTCGAGCTGCCCGTCCGGCCGCCAGCGCACCAGGTCGCCGGTGCGGTACATCCGCTCCCCCGGCGGCCCGAACGGATCCGCGACGAACCGGTCGGCGGTCAGCGCCGGACGCTCGTGGTACCCGCGGGCCAGTCCGGCGCCGGCCAGGTACAGCTCGCCGGGCACGCCGGCCGGCACCGGGGTGAGGCCGCCGTCGAGGACGTACGCCCGGGCGTTGTGCACCGGACGGCCGACCACCGGACGTTCGCTGTCCGCGACCCGGCCGACCAGAGCGTCCACTGTGGCCTCCGTGGGGCCGTACAGGTTGTACGCCTCGGTCCCCGGGAACGCTCGCAGCTCTTCCCACAGCGACTGGGAAACCGCCTCGCCGCCGACGCCGACGACGCCCAGGGCGCACGAGCCGTCCTCGACCACGCCGGCCGCGGCCAGCTGCGCGAAGTGCGACGGCGTCAGCTCGAGGAAGTCGAGCCCGCGCTCGCGAACCACCGCGGCGAGCCGGTCCGGGTCGCGGCGGGTCTCGTCGTCGACGACGTGGACCTCGTGGCCGTCCAGCATCCACAGCTGCGGCTGCCAGGACGCGTCGAAGAAGAACGCCCACGCGTGCCCGACCCGCAGCGCCCGTCCGGCCGCCGCGGCGACGGCCGGGCGGTAGAGCGTCTCGCGGTGGCTGTGGAACAGGTTCACCAGCCCCGCATGCGGGATGACGACACCCTTGGGCTTGCCCGTGGAGCCGGAGGTGTAGAGCACGTACGCCGGGTTGGCGGGCGACGGCGGGATCAGCACTACGGAACTGTCCACAGTGTCCTCAAGCAGGTCCTCGACGAACAGCACCCGACCCTCGGGAACACGGTCCCCCAGCGAACGGCTGGTCAGGACCAGCGACGCGCCGGAATCGGCGAGGATCGCCGCGATCCGGTCGGCCGGCTGGTCCGGATCCACCGGCAGATAGGCCGCACCCGACTTGAACACGCCGAAGATCGCCTCGACGACCGCCGCCGACCGCGGCAGCACCAGCGCCACCACGCGCTCGGGCCCGGCACCGTGCGACACCAGCCACCGAGCGAGCCGGTCGGTCCGCGCGGCGAATTCGCGGAAGCTGACGCTCTCGTGCGCGTCGCTCAGCGCGGTCGCCTCCGGCGTCGCGGCCACCTGCGCGGCCAGCCGGTCGACGACCGTCGGCGCCGCCGTGGACACCGGCGCGCCGGTACCCCACTCGCCCAGGATCCGCTGCCGCTCGGCGGGGTCCAGGACGTCGATCCGGCTCAGCGGCCGGTCCGGGTCGGCGACGACAACACTCATCAGCCGCACCAGGCGCTCGGTGAGCGTCCGAGCGGTCGGCTCGTCGAACAGGTCGAGGCTGAACTCGAGGTCGCCCTCGATGCCGTCAGGCGTTTCGACCAGGTCGAACGACAGGTCGAACTTCGCTTGCCGCAGCCCGGTGTCCCGATAGGACGCGTCGAGACCGAGCAGCTTCTCCGGCTCGGAACCCGAGTGGTAGACCGCGAGCATGACCTGGAACAGCGGGTGCCGGGCCAGCGACCGGGCTGGGTTGAGCACCTCGACGAGGTGCTCGAACGGCAGGTCCTGGTGGGCGTACGCGGCCAGGTCGGCCTCGCGGACCCGCGCCAGCAGCTCCCGGAACGTCGGGTCGCCGCCGGTGTCCGTGCGCAGGACGAGCGTGTTGACGAAGAACCCGGCCAGGTCCTCCAGTGCGTGGTCCAGCCGGCCGGCCACCGGGGTGCCGAGCGGGATGTCGGTGCCCGCGCCGAGGCGGGTCAGCAACGCGGCGAGGGTCGCCTGCAGCACCATGAACGTGCTGGTGTCACTGCCGTGGGCGAGGTCGCGCAGGCCGCGGTGGACCTCGCCGGGCACGGTGAACGGCACCGCCGCGCCGCGGTTGGTCGAGCGCGCGGGGCGCGGCCGGTCGGCCGGGAGTGCCAGCTCGTCCGGGATCCCGGCCAGGGTGTCGCGCCAGAACGCGGCCTGACGGCCGAGGAGGCTGTCCGGGTCGTCCGAGCGGCCGAACATCTCCCGCTGCCAGAGCGTGTAGTCCGCGTACTGCACCGGTAGCGGCGTCCATTGTGGACGTTCACCCCGCAGGCGCGCGGCGTACGCGGTGTCGAGGTCCCGCTTCAACGGCGGCAGCGACCAGCCGTCACCGGCGACGTGGTGCACCAGCAGCACGAACACGTGCCGTTCGGGTCCGGCCGACACGAGGGTGGCCCGGACCGGGATCTCGGCGTCGAGGGGGAAGCAGTACGACGCCGCGGCGGTGACGCGCTCGTCGAGGTCGCCTGCCGTTTCCGTGGTCAGCACCGGCCGGGCGCGGGCGTCACTCGTCTCCAGGACGATCTGGCTGGGCGTGCCGTGATCTTCGACCAGGATCGTGCGGAGGATCTCGTGGCGGGCCACGACGTCGCCGAGCGCTGCACGCAGCGCGTCGACGTCGACCGGTCCGGTCAGCTCCCACGCCCACGGGATGTTGTAGGTCGCGCTCAACCCGTCGAGGCGGTCGAGGAACCACAGCCGCTGCTGGGCGAACGACAGCGGCAGCACCTCGGGACGGTCCGCCGGGACCAGCGCGGGACGGCTCTGCCGGCCGGGGTCGAGCAGCCGAGCCAGGCGGGCCGGGGTCGGGGCGTCGAACACCGTGCGAATCGGGACCTCGACGCCCAGCAGCGCGCGGATGCGGCTGACCAGCCGGGTCGCCAGCAGCGAATGCCCGCCGAGAGCGAAGAACCCGTCATCCGGGCCGACCTGTTCGACGCCGAGGACATCCGCGAAGAGGTCGCACAGGGCTTGTTCGGCCGGGGTCCGCGCGATCCGCCCCGAGGTCCGGACCCCGGGGCCGGGCAGCGCGGCCCGGTCGAGCTTGCCGTTGGCGTTCACCGGCAACTCGGGCAGCACGACGATCGCCGACGGCACCATGTACTCCGGCAGCCGCGAGGTCAGCGACGCGCGCAGCGCGGCCGGGTCACCGGCCGGTGCGACATAGGCGACCAAGCGGTTGTCGCGGGCGATCACGACCGCGCGGGCCACCGACGGATCGGCCGTCAGCACGGCCTCGACCTCACCCGGCTCCACCCGGAACCCGCGGATCTTGATCTGCTGGTCCGCGCGGCCGAGGAACTCCAGCGCGCCGTCCGGACGCCGCCGGACGAGGTCGCCGGTGCGGTACATCCGCTCCCCCGGCGCGCCGAACGGATCCGCCAGGAACCGCTCGGCGGTCAGGGCCGGACGGCCGAGGTAACCGCGGGCGAGCCCGGCCCCGGCCAGGTACAGCTCGCCTCGTACGCCCGGCGGCACCGGCCGCAACGCCGCGTCGAGGACGTGGGCGCGGGTGTTCGCGACGGGCCGGCCGATCGCGACGGGCCCGCAGACCTGCGCCAGGCTGTCGCCCGCGACTTCCGAGCAGCCGTACAGGTTCACCAGTTTCGCCGACGGCCACCGCCGCGCCACCTTCTCGGCGAGGGCCGCGGAAAGCGGCTCACCACTGGTGATCCACGTGGTCACCGAGTCGACGGCAGTGTCTTCCACGAAGGTGTCGAGCAGGCTGGGCACGACGGTCAGCACCTGGGCGCCGCTGCTGCGCACCAATTCCGCGAGGGCGTGCGGGTCGGTGGCCGTGGCGTCGTCGGCGAGGACCACCGGGTCGCCCGCGACGAGGCCGCCGAGCAGCTCGGTCGAGCCGTCGATGAACGTCAGCGCGCTCTTCGCCACGCGCACGCCTCGAGCGAGGTCACGGCCCCAGTGCAGGCGGTTGGCCAGTGCGAGCTGGGTACCCGCGACGGCCTTCGGGCGTCCGGTCGAGCCGGACGTGAAGATCACGTACGCCGGGTTGTCCGGGCTGATCGACGGCCACTCGGCCGGGTCCTCCGCGGTCTCCTCCGGTCGCACCAGGCGATCGCCGAAACCGTCATGGGCGACGACCAGGTGCGGTGCGGCGTCGGCGAGCATCAGCTCGACGCGCTCGGCCGGGTGGTTCAGGTCCAGGGGCAGGTACGCGGCGCCCGTCTTGAGCACCGCCAGGAGCGCGGTCACCAGCTCGACCGATCGCGGCAGCGCGACGGCGACGACCTTCTCCGGGCCCGCGCCCCGGGCGAGGAGCGCGCGAGCCAATGCCGTCGCCCGGGTGTCCAGCTCGGCGTACGTCAGGCGCTCGTCGCCGAACACCAGCGCGGTCGCGTCCGGGGTCCGGGCCACCCGGACGGCGAACAGCTCGGCGACCGTCTCCGCGGGCAGCGGTGTCGCGGGATCGGCGGCGAGCTGGTCGTGCTCGGCGTCGGTGAGCAGGTCGATCGCGCCGATGCGGGTGTCCGGGCCGGCGACGGCCGCGCGCAGCAACGTTTGAAGGCGCCAGAGGATCGTCTCGACGCTCGCGCGGTCGAAGACGTCGCTGTTGTACTCGGCCGTGCCGCGAATCCCGGTCTGGTTGCCGGGTCGCTCGCCGACGAAGAACACCAGGTCGGCGCGGGCGGTGCCGGTCCGGACCGGTTCCTCTTCAACGGTCAGGCCCGGCAGCCCCAGGTCGGCGACAGCGTTGTTCTGCCAGGCGAGCATCGTCTGGAACAACGGCGCGTACGCCAGCGACCGAGTCGGATTCAGCGCCTCGACCAGGCGCTCGAACGGGACGTCCTGGTGGGCGTAGGCGTCGAGGCTGCGGTCGCGCACCCGGGCGACCAGGTCGCGGAACGTCGGGTCGCCGTCGGTGCCGACCCGCAGGACCAGGGTGTTGACGAAGAACCCGACGAGGTCGTCGAGGGCCTGGTCGGTGCGGCCGGCGATGGACGTGCCGATCAGGACGTCGGTGCCCGCGCCGAGCCGGGTCAGGACGGCGGTGAGGCCGGCGTGCACGACCATGAACACGCTGGCGCCACACGAACGAGCGAGCTCGACCAGTCCACTGTGGAGGTCGGCGTCCCAGCCGAACGAGAACTGTTCACCCTGGTACGACGCTTCCGCCGGGTGCGGCCGGTCGGTCGGCAGCTCGATCCGCTCCGGCAGGTCCGCGAGGGCCTCGCGCCAGTAGGCCAGCTGCGGTTCGATCACCTGCTCGCCGAGGACGTCGCGCTGCCAGAGCGTGTAGTCCGCGTACTGCACCGGCAGCGGTGTCCACTCGGGACGCTCGCCACTGCGGCGGGCGGTGTAGGCCGTCGCGAGATCACGCCACAGCGGCGCGGTCGACCAGCCGTCCGAAGCGATGTGGTGGAACACCAGCACCAGGACGTGCTCGCGGGCATCCAGTCGCAGCAGTTCCGCGCGCAGCGGGACTTCCGACTCCAGCTCGAACACCGTGCGGGCCACTTCGGACACAGCGTCGGCGAGCGTGGTTTCGGTGACCTCGCGGCTGTGCAGCGGGATCGTGACGTCGTCGAGAACCTGCTGCCGGGCCTCGCCGTCGACCTCCGGGAACACCGTCCGCAGGGCTTCGTGCCGTTCGACCACATCGGACAGGGCAGCTTTCAACGCCGAGACGTCGAGGTCGCCGGTGAGCCGGACCGCGGTCGGCATGTTGTACGTCGCCGACGGGCCTTCCAGCCGGTGCAGGAACCACAACCGCTGCTGGGCGAACGACAACGGCAGCGCGTCCGGCCGCGGGTAGGCGCGCACCAGCGCGGGCCGGGCGACCGACGAGTCCATGGTGGACAGCAGCGCGGCGAGCCCGGCCACGGTCGGCGTCTCGAACACCGACCGCACCTGCAGTTCGACGCCGAACACCGCGCGCACCCGGGCGACCAGACGGGTGGCCATCAGGGAGTGCCCGCCGAGGGCGAAGAAGTCGTCGTCGACGCCGATCGAGGCCGCGTCCAGAACCTCGGCGAACAGGCCACTCAGGACCTCCTCGACCGGGGTCCGCGGGGCGCGTCCGGCGGTGGTCTCCTGCTTGTCCGGGCCCGGGAGGGCGCGGCGGTCGAGCTTGCCGGAGGCGAGCAGCGGCAGCCGGTCGAGCACGACGAACGCCGACGGCACCATGTACTGCGGAAGCCGGTCGCGGACGTGCCCCCGCAGGGACGTCACCAGCGCACTCGTGTCGCGTTGCCCGGCCGGGTGGTTCCCCAGCGTGCCCAGGGCGGCCCGCACCGGACGGGCGCGGTGGATCCGCACCGGGTCGCCGGTGGTGAACACGACCTCCAGCGCGCCTTCCTGCGCCGTGACGGTCGGGTACACCCGGTAGCCCAGGCGCGCGCCCAGTTCCTGCAGCGTCTCGGGGTCCACACCGGACGGCTTACCGTCCAAAGCGGACAAGGCGGCGTCCGCGTCCCCCGAGGCCAAAGCGGCGACGGCGGCCAGCTCACCGGACAGCCGGGCGTTCGGCACCCCGGTGACGCGCAGCCGCTCGGGGTGCTCGGTCAGCAGCCGCTCCAGCTCGGCCACGGACTCGAACGTGACGACGTCCTCGTCGACCGGAGCCGGTTTCGGGGCCTTCCGCAGGACGACGTCGTAGCGGTGCCGGGTCAGCTCGTTGTGCGCGTGGCCGCGCTTGAACCACAGGTCGACGTCGTCGAAGCCGTCCAGGTCGCGGGCCACCGCGGTGAAGAAGTCCGGGTCGAGGACGAGTTCGCCGTCACGGGCGATCGCCTGGTCGACCGCATCGGTGGTCCGACGGCCGTGCCGCAGCTCGGTCGCCGTGCGGAACGCCCGCAGGGACCGCAGGTTCCGGATGTCGCCCAGGAAGAGCACGCCGCCGGGCCGGACCCGCGCGGCGGCGGTCCGGATGACCTCGGCGAGGTAGTCGACGCTCGGGAAGTACTGCGCGACCGAGTTGACGATCACCGTGTCGAACGGCTCGTCCGGCAGCTCGCCCAGGTCGTGCGCCGGCCGGGCCGCGACGTGCACCTTCCCGGCGAGGTCCGGGCGTCCGGCCAGCTCGCGGCGCAGGTTGGCGATCGCCTTCTCGGACAGGTCGACGCCCCAGTACGCCTCGGCGTCCGGCGCGATCCGCGACAGGATCAAGCCGGACCCGACGCCGATCTCGAGCACGCGCTGGGGCCGTAGCGCCTGGATGCGCTCAATCGTCGCCGCGTGCCACTCGCGCATCTCGCCGAGGGGGATCTCCGAGCCGTCGTAGCTGGAGTTCCAGCCGGTGAAGTTCTCCTCGAACCCGCCCGAGGCCGCGTCGTCGAAGACGTTCTCGTGCAGCTCCCGCCACTCGCCGACGTGGTCGAGCTCGGCCTCTTCGTCACGGCTCGCGGCCGGGACGGCGTAGGCGACGAGACGTCCGTCCTGCGCCAGCACGACCGACTGGGCGACGGCCGGGTGCCCGGTGATGACGGCTTCGATCTCACCCGGTTCGATGCGGTAGCCGCGGATCTTCACCTGGTCGTCGGCGCGGCCCAGGAAGACCAGGCGGCCGTCCGGCAGCCATTTGACCAGGTCACCGGTCCGGTAGAGCCGGCCACCGGAACCGAACGGGTCGGCCACGAACCGCTCGGCCGTCAGCCCGGCCCGGCCCAGGTAGCCGCGGGCCAGGCCGGAGCCGGCGAGGTACAGCTCCCCCACCACGCCGGGCGGGACCGGCCGCAGCCCGGCGTCGAGCACGTACGCGCGGGTGCCCGGGTCGGGGACGCCGATGGGCACGACCGTCGCGTCGGCGAGTTCGATCGGGTCGCTTTCGCCGAGGGTCGAGTTGGTGGTCGCCTCGGTCGGGCCGTAGGCGTTGAACATCCGCCGTCCGGGCGCCCACCGCCGGACCAGCTCCGGCGACACGCGCTCGGTGCCCGCGAGCAGGACGCTGTCGCGCGGCAGGTCACAGTCCGCCGGCATCGCGTCGAGCAACGCGGGCGGGAGGATCATGAAGTCCGCGCCGTGCTCGTGGGCGTACTCGGTCAGGGCGGGCCCGGCGACCCGGCGTTCGGCCGGGACCACGATCAGCCGGCCGCCGGAGAGCAGGCCGAGGCAGAGGTCCCAGAACGCGACGTCGAAACTCGGCGACGCGAACTGCAGCACCCGGCTGTGCGGCCCGATCCCGAACCGCTCGACCTGCGTCGCGACGAGCTTCGCGACGCCGGAGTGCTGCAGCACCACACCCTTGGGACGCCCGGACGAGCCGGACGTGTAGATCACGTACGCCGCGTTCTCCGGCTTGACCGGCACGGCCGGGTCCACAGTGGACATCGTGGGCAAGTCGTCCAGAAGCACGCGCGGGACGTCCGCGGGCAGCTTGCCGTCGATCTCGCGGGTGGTGACCACGCACACCGGCGCGGCGTCGGAGACCATGAAGGCGATCCGGTCGCCCGGGTAGTCGACGTCGATCGGCAGGTAGGCGGCACCCGCCTTGAGCACGGCCAGCTCCGCGACGATCATCTCGACCGACCGCGGCACGGCCAGCGCGACGACCTTCTCCAGCCCGGCCCCGCGCTCGATCAGCAGGTGCGCGAGCTGGTTGGCCCGCGCGTCGAGTTCGGCGTAGGTCAGCTCGACGTCCTCGAACACGAGCGCCACGGCGTCCGGGGCCTCGGCGACCCGGCGCGCGAAGAGACCGGGGAACGTCTCGGTGCCTGCCGGTTCGAGGCTGCCCGCCCAGCGGGTCAGCACGAGGTCGCGCTCGTCGCCGGCGAGGAGGTCCAGGGCACCGACCGCGCGGTCCGGCTCGGCCAGCGCCGCGCGCAGCAGGACCTCGAGGCGGCGCAGGATCGCGTTGGCACCCGGGTGGTCGAAGACGTCCGCGTTGAACTCCAGGACACCCGCGATCCCGGCTTCCCGCTCGGTCAGCGAAATCGAGAGGTCGAACTTGGACGTCCCGGTGGTCACCGGGATCTCGGTGACGGTCAGCCCGGGCAGCGTGACCTCGGCGCGGGTGTTGTTCTGCCCGGCGATCATCACCTGGAACAGCGGGTGGTACGACAGCGACCGGGCCGGGTTGAGCACCTCGACCAGGCGCTCGAACGGGACGTCCTGGTGCGCGTACGCGTCGAGGTTGCGCTCGCGGACCCGGCCGACGAGGTCGCGGAACGTCGGCTCGCCCGCGGTGTCGACGCGCAGGACCAGGGTGTTGACGAAGAACCCGACGAGGTCGTCGAGGGCCTGGTCGGTGCGGCCGGCGATGGGTGAGCCGATCGGGACGTCCGGGCCCGCGCCCAGCCGCGTCAGCAGCGCGGCGAGGGCCGCGTGGACGACCATGAACACGCTGGCCCCGCACTCGCGGGCCAGCGTGGACAGTCCGGTGTGGAGGTCGGCGTCCCAGGTGAACGTGTGCAGCTCGCCGCGGAACGTCGCCTTCGCCGGGTGCGGCCGGTCGAGGGGCAGGGCGATCCGGTCGGGCAGGCCGTCGAGGGTGTCGCGCCAGTAGTCCAGCTGGGCGGTGAGCACGCTGTCCGGGTCGTCCTCGCGGCCGAGCAGATCCTGGTGCCACAGCGTGTAGTCCGCGTACTGCACCGGCAGCGGCGTCCACTGGGGACGCTCGCCGGAGCGGCGGGCGGCGTAGGCCGTGGCGATGTCACGCCACAGCGGCGCCATGGACCAGCCGTCGGAGGCGATGTGGTGGAACACGAGCACGAGGACGTGCTCGCCGTCGGCCAGGCGCAGCAGTTCCACGCGCATCGGTGCGTGCTGTTCGAGGTCGAAGGAGCCCCGGACCAGACCGGTCAGGGCCCTGTCGAGGTCGGTGACCTCGCGAACCGGCAGATCGACCTCGGTGGCCGGGAGGATGTCCTGATATGGCACGCCGTCGTGCTGCGGGAACCGGGTCCGCAACGCTTCGTGACGCTCGACCACATCGGACAGTGCCGCGCGCAGAGCGTCGACGTCCAGATCGCCGTCGAGGCGCATGATCAGCGGCACGTTGTAGGTGGCCGACGGACCTTCGAGGTGATGCAGGAACCACAGCCGCTGCTGGGCGCCCGACAGTGGCACGAGCGCGGGCCGTTCCACCGGGGCCAGCGGCGGGCGGGCGGGGCCGCTGCCGGCGGAGATCAGCTCGGCCAGGCCCGCGGCGGTCGGCGTCTCGAACACCGACCGGACTTCCAGTTCGGCGTCCAGGGTCGTGCGGATGCGGGCGATGAGCCGCGTGGCCAGCAGCGAGTGCCCGCCGAGGGCGAAGAAGCTGTCGTCCGGGCCGACGCGCGGCAGGCCGAGGACGTCGGCGAACTGCTCGCAGAGCTGCCGTTCGACCGGGGTACGAGGCTCGCGGCCGGACGTCGGCGCGACGAGGTCCGGTGAGGGCAGGGCACGGCGGTCGAGCTTGCCGTTGGCCGTCACCGGCAACGCGTCGAGGACCACAATCGCCGACGGGACCATGTGCTCGGGCAGGCTTTCGGCGGCCAGCGCGCGCAGGTCGGCGGACAGGGTGCTGATCCGGCGGAAGCGGCCGGGGTTGCCGGTGTAGGACAGCAGCGGCCCGTCTCCCGGCCGGAACGCACCCGCCACCGAGCCGGTCGTGAACAGGACGTCGACCGAGCCGTCACCGTCGGGCGACCAGGTGACGGCTGTGGTGTATCCGCGAGCGTCACCCAGGTCGTACCAGTCCTGCGGGTTGACGCCGTCGGTGATGCGGCCGTTCGGCACACCGTTGATCCGGACACCACCGTCGAGTACGACTTCGTCCACCGAGGACACGTCCGTACCCCACGTCAAGGTCTCGACCGCCGGTGCCTCGACGGGTGACGTGTGCAGGACGACGTCGTAGCGGAACTGGGTCAGTTCGTTGATCCCACGGCCGCGCTTGACCCGGATGTCCGCGGTGACGCCCTTCAGCCCGGCGAAGAACTCCGGCGCGACGAGAAGTTCCTTCTCCCGCAACAGCCCCTGCTCGACGTCTCCCCCGCGCTGCCGCGCGACCTCGGTGTGGAACGCCCGCACCTGGCGCAGGTCGCGGACGTCGCCGACGAACACGGTCCCGCCCGGAGCCAGCAAGCCGATCGCCCTGTCCAAGACGTCCAAGAGGTACGTACCGCTCGGGAAGTACTGGACGACCGAGTTCAGGACGATCGTGTCGAAGTACCCGGCCGGCAGCCCGGAGACGTCGGCGGCGTCGCCGGTCCGCAGTTCGACGCGGTCCGCGAGCGTCGGGTCGGCGGCGACCCGGCGGCCGAGCGACGCGATGACCTCGGCGGAGAAGTCCGTGCCCCAGTAGGTCTCGCAGTGCGGGGCCAGCTCGGTCAGCAGCAGGCCGGTGCCGACGCCGAGTTCCAGCACGCGCCGTGGCCGCGTCTCCCGGATGCGCGTGACGATGGCGTCGCGCCACTCCCGCATCTCGTCCCGGGGAATCGGCTCGCCGGTGGAGCTGGAGTTCCAGCCCTCGAAGTCGTCGGTGGCGCCGGAGTACATCGACTCGTACAGCTCGCGCCACTCGCCGACCTGCTCGGTCTCGTCCGTGCCCGACGCGGGCGTCTCGGCGGGCACGACGTAGCCGACCAGGCGGACGTCACCCGGCCGGTCCTCCCGGGCGACGACGACCGCGTGCGCAACGTCGTCGTGCGCGGCCAGGGTCGCGGCGATCTCACCCGGCTCGACGCGGAAGCCGCGGATCTTGATCTGCTCGTCGCCGCGGCCGAGGAATTCCAGGACGCCGTCGGTGCGGAACCGCGCGACGTCGCCGGTGCGGTACATCCGCTCCCCTGGCTCGAACGGCGAGGCGACGAACCGTTCCGCGGTCAACCCGGGTCGGCCCAGGTAGCCGCGGGCGAGCTGGACTCCGGCGAGGTACAGCTCACCCGGCGTACCGGGCGGCACCGGCCCCAGCCCGGCGTCGAGCACGTACGTCCGGGTGTTCCACACCGGACGTCCGATCGGGACGGTCGTCTCGTCGGCCGAGGTGCGCCAGGACGTGACGTCGACCGAGGCTTCGGTGGGGCCGTAGAGGTTGTGCAGCTCGGCGTCCAGGACCTGACCGAACCGCGCGACGGCCTCGGGCGGCAGCGCCTCGCCGCTGCAGAGCACCCGGCGCAGGCTCGTGCACTCCCCCGCGGCCGGTTCCTGCAGGAAGACCTGGAGCATCGACGGGACGAAGTGGACGGTCGTCACGTCGTGCTCGCGGATCAGCCGCGCGAGGTAGGCCGGGTCCTTGTGGCCGTCGGGCCGGGCCACGACCTCCGTGGCGCCGGTCAGCAGCGGCCAGAGGAACTCCCAGACCGAGACGTCGAAGCTCGACGGCGTCTTCTGCAGCACTCGATCGTCGCTGGTCAGGCCGTATTCGTCCTGCATCCACAGCAGGCGGTTGACGATGCCCGCGTGCGGCACGACAACACCCTTGGGCCGGCCCGTGGAACCCGACGTGTAGATGACGTAGGCCGGGTTCTCGGGGCGCAGGACGACGTCCGGCGCCTTGGCCGGGAACACGGCCGCCGTCGCGGGCTCGTCCAGCAGCAGCGCGCCGGGGAGAGCGGTTTCCGTCGTGGCCAGCACCAGCGCCGGCTGGGCGTCTTCGAGCATGAAGGCGATCCGGTCGGCCGGGTAGCCCGGGTCGAGCGGCAGGTAGGCCGCCCCTGCCTTGAGCACGGCGAGGATGGCGGTGACCAGGTGCGTCGAGCGCGGCAGCGCGAGAGCGACCACCTTCTCGGGCCCCGCGCCACGCGCGACGAGGGCCTGGGCGAGGCGGTTCGACGCGGCGTCCAGCTCGGCGTAGGTGAGCCGTTCGTCCTCGAAGACCAGCGCCGGGTGGTCCGGTGTCCGCGCGACCTGCGCGGCGAACAGCTCGGGCACGGTGATCGCCGGAACGTCCTCGACCGCACCCGACCAGACGGCTTCGAGGCCATCACGCTCGGCCGGGGTGAGAACGTCCAGGGAGCCGAGCCGGCGGTCCGGAGCCGAAACCACCTGGTGCAGCAGGACTTCCAGGCGAGCCAGAATGGCGTCCACAGTGGATCGGTCGAAAACCTCGGCGTTGAACTCGGCCTGGCCGCTGATGCCGTCGGCGTGCTCGGTGAGGGAGAACCAGAGATCGAACTTGGCCGTGCCGGTGCCGACCGGCTGCTCGGTGACGGTCAGGCCGGGCAGCTCGACGCCGGAGCCGGGGGTGTTCTGCCACGCGAGCATCGTCTGGAACAGCGGGTGGTGCGCCAGCGACCGCGCCGGGTTCAGCGCCTCGACGAGCCGGTCGAACGGGACGTCCTGGTGGGCGTACGCGTCGAGGCTGCGCTCCCGGACCCGCGCGACGAGGTCGCGGAACGTCGGGTCGCCGTCGGTGTCGACGCGCAGGACCAGGGTGTTGACGAAGAACCCGACGAGGTCGTCCAGGCCCGGGTCGGTGCGCCCGGCGATCGGGGTGCCGATCGGGATGTCGGTGCCGCCGCCGAGCCGGGACAGCAGCGCGGTCAGTCCGGCGTGGACGACCATGAACGGGCTGGCGCCGTACGCTCGCGCGAGGTCCGCGAGTCCGGTTTGGAGGGTGGCGTCCCAGGCAAAGGTGAAGAACTCACCGCGGTAGGCGGACACGGCCGGGTGCGGCCGGTCGAGCGGGAGCGTGATCCGTTCGGGCAGGTCTGCGAGCGTCGAACGCCAGTAGTCGAGCTGGGCCGTCTCCTCGGTGGCGAGGAGTTCGCGTTGCCAGAGGGTGTAGTCGGCGTACTGGACCGGCAACGGCGTCCACTGTGGAGTCTCGCCCTGCCGGCGGGCGCCGTAGGCCGTGGCGATGTCCCGCCAGAGTGGTGACAGCGACCAGCCGTCGGCGGCGATGTGGTGCACGACCAGGACCAGGACGTGCCGGCGCGAGTCGATCGTCAGCAGCTCGGCGCGGACGGGCACGCCGGCGCCGAGGTCAAAGACCGCGCGCACGAGAGCGTCCACGGCGGAGTCCACTTCGGACTCGGTGATCGTACGGACGGTCAGGTCGACGTCTCCGGCGGGCAGCACTCGCTGGTAGGCCACGCCGTCCGCGACCGGGAAGACCGTGCGCAGGGCCTCGTGGCGACCGAGGACGTCGTGCAACGCGGCCCGCAGCGCCTCGACGTCCAGCTCGCCGGACAGCCGCATGACGAGCGGGACGTTGTAGGTCGCCGACCCGCCTTCGAGGCCGTGCAGGAACCACAGCCGCTGCTGCGCGAACGACAGCGGCAGCCGCTCCGGCCGTTCCTCGACGCGTTCCAGGGGATGCCGTTGCGTGCCCGGCACCGCGCCGGACAGCAGCTCCGCGAGGGCGGCGACCGTCGGCGCGTCGAAGACCGCGCGCACCGGGAGGTCGGCCGCGACGGCCGCGCGGATGCGCTGGATCAGCCGCGTCGCCATGAGGGAGTGCCCGCCGAGGCCGAAGAAGTCGTCATCCGGGCCGACCCGCGGCACGCCGAGGACGTCCGCGAAGAGCTCGCACAGCAGCTGCTCGACGGGGTTGCGGGGCGCGCGGCCCGGCCCGGCGGTGAACCGCTCCGGCGCCGGGAGCGCCCTGCGGTCGAGCTTGCCCGAAGCCAGCACCGGCAGCTTGTCGAGCACGACGAACGCCGTGGGCACCATGTACTGCGGCAGCCGGTCGCGCACGTGCGAGCGCAGGGAGGCGACCAGCGTGCCGGTCTCCCGCCGCGCGGCCGGGTTGTTGGCGTACGACGCCGGGGTGCCCGTGCTGCGCACCGGACGGTAGGCCGCGTCCGGTGACGAAAGACCGAAGACGGCTTCCAGCTCACCGGCTGCGGCGGGCGTGACGGCGACCCGGTACCCGGCCCGCTCGGCCAGCCGGTGCAGGTCTTCCGGGTCGACGCCGTCACGGCGTGCCAGAGAAGCCAACGCAGCCGCCGGGTCGCCTTCGTCGAGCGCACGAACGGCGGCCAGCTCACCGGACAGCCGCGCATCCGGGATACCGGTGACACGCAGCCGCGACGGCGTCTCGGCGGTCAGGAACCCTTCCACCGCGACGAGATCGCCGAACGCGATGACCTGCTCTTCGGCCGGCGACGGCCGCGGCGCCTTGCGCAGGACGACGTCGTAGCGGTGCCGCGTCAGCTCGTTGTGCGCGTCACCCCGCTTGACCCACAGGTCGACGTCCTCGAACCCGTCGAGCGTGCGGGCCAGCGCCGGGAAGAAGTCGGGATCGAGCACGAGTTCGCCTTCACGGGCGATCGCCTGATCCACGGCGGCGACGTCACCGCGGCCGTGCCGCAGCTCGACGGCCGTGCGGAACGCCCGCAGGGAGCGGAGATTGCGGATGTCGCCGAGGAAGATCGTGCCGCCCGGGGCGAGGAGTCCGGCAGCGGTCCGGACGACTTCGGCGAGGTAGTCCGCGCTCGGGAAGTACTGGGCGACCGAGTTGACGATCACCGTGTCGAACGGCTCGGCCGGCAGCTCGCCGAGGTCGTGCGCGGGCCGCGCGGCGAGGTGGACCTTGCCCGCCAGCTCCGGCATCGCGGCGACCTCGCGCCGGACGTTCTCGACCGCGCTCTCGGAAAGGTCGACTCCCCAGTAGGTTTCGGCGTCCGGAGCGATCCGGGAGAGGATGAGCCCGCTGCCGACGCCGATCTCCAGAACCCGCTTCGGCCGCCGCGCGCGGATGCGTTCGATGGTCGCCGCGTGCCACTCCCGCATCTCGTCGAGGGGGAGGTCCGAGCCGTCGTAGCTGGAGTTCCAGCCGGCGAAGTTCTCCTCGATGCCCCTCGAATCGGCGAGCATCTCCTCGTGGACGTCGCGCCACTCGGCGACGTGCCCCCGCTCGGACGCACGGTCCGGGACCGGCACGGCGTAGGCGACAAGCTGGCCGTCCTGCGCGACGACGACCGACTGGCCGACGCGCGGGTGCTCGGCCAGCACGGACTCGATCTCGCCGAGTTCGATGCGGTAGCCGCGGATCTTGACCTGGTCGTCGGCCCGGCCCAGGAACACCAGACGGCCGTCCGGCAGCCATTTCACCAGGTCGCCGGTGCGGTAGAGCCGGCCACCAGAGCCGAACGGGTCGGCCACGAACCGCTCCGACGTCAGGGCGGCCCGCCCGAGGTAACCCCGCGCGAGGCCGGAGCCGGCGAGGTACAGCTCCCCCACCACGCCGACCGGGACCGGCGCGAGGAACGCGTCGAGCACGTACGCGCGGGTGCCGGGGTCCGGGACGCCGATCGGCACGGCCGAACCCGGCGCGATCTCCGGGTCGCAGAGCCCGAGCGTCGAGTTGGTCGTGGCCTCGGTCGGCCCGTAGGCGTTGAACATCCGGCGGCCCGGCGCCCACCGCCGGACCAATTCGGGCGACACGCGTTCGGTGCCGGCGAGCAGGACGCTGTCGCGCGGCAGGTCGCAGTCTTCGGGGAACTCGGCGAGCAACGCGGGGGGCAGGATCATGAAGTCGACGCCGTGCGCGTTCGCGTAGCCGGCCAGCTCCGGGCCGGGAACGCGCCGCTCGGCCGGGACCACCACGAGGCGGCCGCCGGAGAGCAGGCCGAGACAGAGGTCCCAGAAGGCCACGTCGAAACTCGGCGACGCGAACTGCAGCACCCGGCTCTGCGGGCCGATGCCGAACCGCTGCGACTGCGTCGCGACCAGCTTCGCGACACCCGCGTGGGACACGACGACGCCCTTGGGGCGCCCGGTGGAGCCGGAGGTGTAGATGACGTAGGCCGCGTTGGCCGGGACGATCGCCGCGCCCGGGTCCGTCGCCGGCGCGTCGTCCAGGGAGATCTCGTCGAGCAGCAGGACGTCGCCGTCGAACCGGCCGGCCAGGTCGCTCGTGGTCACGACGCACACCGGACCGGCGTCGGCGACCATGAACGTGATCCGCTCGGCCGGGTAGTCCTGGTCGAGCGGCAGGTACGCGGCGCCGGCCTTGAGCACGGCCAGCTCCGCCACGATCATCTCGACCGACCGCGGTACGGCCAGCGCGACCACCCGCTCGGGCCCGGCCCCACGGCCGATCAGGACGTGCGCGAGCCGGTTCGCCCGCGCGTCGAGTTCGGCGTAGGTGACCTCGACGTCCTCGAAGACCAGCGCGACCGAGCCGGGTGCCTCGCGGACACGGGCGGCGAACAGCTCCGGCACCGTCGACAGCGGCGTGTCGAGGTCGGTGTCGTTCCACTCTTCGAGCATCCGGCGCAGTTCCGGCTCCGGCATCAGGTCCAGCCGCGCGACCGGCCACTGTGGACGTTCCAGGGCGGCGGCCAGGACGTGTTCGAGGTGACCGAGCATGCGGTCCACCGTGGACTCGTCGAGGACGTCGGCGCGGTAGTGCACACCGCCGGTGGTCAGGTTCAGGTCCAGCGGCTGGTCCGTCTCGGCGCCGAAGCCGACGTTGACGAGCACCGATCCCCCACGCCCGGACTCGGGCTGCAGCTCGGCGACGAGGTCACCGAACGGAACCTGGTGCGCCAACGCCGCTTCCCGCGCCGCGCGCACGCGCTCGACCACCTCGGCGAACCCGGGCGAACCCCCCAGGTCGACCCGCACCGGCACCAGCGCGCCGATACCGACGACCACGTCCGAGGTGCCCGCGTACCGGGACAGCAGCACCGTGAACGCCGCGAGCAACGTCAGCTCGTCGACCGCCGGGGACGACCAGGCCAGCCGAGCCGGAACGGGCACGGCCGGGTACGGGCGGTCGACCGGCAGCGGCAGTTCCTTCGGCGCCGACGCGAGGCGATCACGCCAGAAACCGAGGTCTGCGACCTGCTGCACAGCGTCACCGTTGCTCACCGGTAGACCAGCCTCCCGCTGCTTACGGCACCCCGAACGGGGTGCGAACTTAGGTGAACCTAACAAACCGTGGGTAAGGATGCACTCCTGTACCATCGGTTAGCCTTACCTAAAATTGGTACCAGTCGGAGGTGCGGTGCGAACAGACCCCGGAGGTATCGCTCTCACGCGACGCCCGCCACACCCGGGCCGCGCGATCGGGTTCCTCGCCGCCCTCGCGGTCCTCGTTCTGCTGTGCCTGCTGAGCGTCTGGCTGGGTTCGAAGGAGATCTCGTTCGGCGCCGTCTGGCAGGTGCTGTGGCACAACGACGGCTCCGCGGACGCCGTGATCATCCACAGTGTCCGGATGCCGCGGACGCTCCTCGCGGTGCTGGTGGGTGCCGGTCTCGGCCTCGCCGGCTGCGTGATGCAGGCGTTGACGCGCAATCCCCTGGCCGACCCGGGCCTGCTGGGGGTCAGCGCCGGGGCCGCGTTCGCCATCGTGTTCTCGATCACCGTGCTCGGCGTCAGCTCGGCCTACGGCTACATCTGGTTCGCCTTCGCCGGCGCCCTGGCCGCGACGACGGTCGTCTACTTCCTCGGCACGCGCGGCCGAGCCGGGTCCAGCCCGGTCAAGCTCGCGCTCGCCGGCGCCGCCGTCACGGCGCTGCTCGCCTCGTTCACCAGCGCGATGGTCCTGTCGGACCCGGTGGCCCTCAACCGCTACCGCTTCTGGTCGGCCGGCTCGCTCGCCGGCGTCGACAGCTCCGCGCTGCTGCAGGTCCTGCCGTTCCTCGTGATCGGCGTGGTGCTGGCGATCGCGAGCGGCCCGGCGTTGAACAGCCTGGCCCTCGGCGACGACGTCGCGATCGCGCTCGGCCGCAAGCTCGGCCCGCTGCGGCTGCGCGGCGCGCTGGCGATCACCCTGCTGACCGGCGCGGCCGTCGCCGTCGCCGGGCCGATCGTGTTCCTCGGCCTGATCGTCCCGCACGCGGTGCGGTTCGTCATCGGGCCGGACCACCGCTGGCTGCTGCCCTACACCGCGGTGCTCGCGCCCTGCCTGCTGCTGGCCGCCGACATCCTCGGCCGGCTCCTGGCGCGCCCCAGTGAGATCCGGGCGGGGGTGATCGTCGCGTTCCTCGGCGCGCCGTTCTTCATCTACCTCGTTCGCCGTCGCAAGCTCGCGGAGGCCTGACGTGGCCTTGCTCCCAGCGCGACGCACCTTCCGGCTCACCACACCGCCGGTGTCGGGCCGGTTCCGGCCGCGCCTGCTGGTCGTCTGCCTCGTCCTCGCCGTGCTGACGTTCGTGCTGTTCTGCGTGGGCATGACGATCGGCGACGTCCCGATGAGCGTCTCCGACGTGCTGTCCGGTCTCTTCGGTGGCAGCGACAGCGGAAACGGCTACATCGTCCAGGAACTGCGGCTGCCCCGGGCGCTCACCGGGCTGCTCGCCGGCATCGCGTTCGGCGCGTCCGGCGCGGTGTTCCAGACGATTACGCGCAACCCGCTGGCCAGCCCGGACATGATCGGCGTCAACGCGGGCGCGGCCACCGCCGTGGTCGCCGGGATCTCGTTCGGCTTCGGCGGCGGCCTCGGCACGACGACCCTCGGGCTGTTCGGCGGCCTGTTCACCGCCGTGCTGGTGTACGCGCTCGCCTGGCGGCGCGGCACCACCGGCTACCGGATCCTGCTGGTGGGCATCGGGATCTTCGCGATGTGCACCAGCCTGACCGACTACCTGCTCAGCCGGGCGCAGATCACCGAGGCGCAGGCGGCGATCGGCTGGATGGTCGGCAACCTCGCCAACCGCGGCTGGGAGCACGTCATCCCGTTGCTGTGCGCGCTGTGCGTGCTGCTGCCGGTGGTGCTGGCGCTGTCGCGGTGGATGAGCACACTGCTGCTCGGCGACGACGTGGCGGCCGGGCTCGGCACGCCGGTGCAGCCGGTGCGGCTGGGGCTGCTGCTGGCCGGCGCCGGGCTGGTCGCGTTCGCGACGGCGTCGGCGGGCCCGATCTCGTTCGTCGCCCTGACGGCACCGCAGATCGCGCAACGGCTCGCGCGGCTGTCGTCCCCGCCGATCACGGCCTCCGCGCTCACCGGCGCGGTCGTGGTGCTGGGCAGCGACATCATCGCGCGCGAGGTCACCGCGTCCGCGCTGCCGGTCGGCATCGTCACCGGGGTCATCGGCGCCCCGCTCCTGCTCTGGCTGCTGGCCAGGGCCAACCGATCCGGCTCCGGAGGCTGAGCACATGACATCGGACGCCCCCTCGCTGCGCGTGGAGCAGCTCCGGGTCGCCTACGACGACCGGGTGGTCATCGACGGCCTCGACCTCGACCTCCCGCCGGGTGAGATCACGGCGATCATCGGCGCCAACGCCTGCGGGAAGTCGACGCTGCTGCGCACCATCGCCCGCCTGCTGACGCCGAAGTCCGGCGGGGTGTTCCTCGACGGCCGCTCGATCCACGACCTGCCGACCCGCGAGGTCGCCCGGCGGCTCGGCATCCTCCCGCAGTCGCCGGTGGCGCCGGAGGGCATGACGGTGGCCGACCTCGTCGGCCGCGGCCGCGCGCCGCACCAGAGCTGGTGGCGCCAGTGGTCCACTTCGGACGAAGGCGCGGTGAACGACGCGCTGGCGGCCACCGGGATGACCGACCTGGCCGACCGGCCGGTCGACGAGCTGTCCGGCGGCCAGCGCCAGCGCGCGTGGATCGCGATGGCCGTCGCGCAGGGCACCCCGGTGCTGCTGCTGGACGAGCCGACGACCTACCTGGACCTGGCGCACCAGATCGACGTGCTCGACCTGGTCGTCGACCTCAACCGGGAGGAAGGCCGCACGGTGGTGCTGGTGCTGCACGACCTGCCGCAGGCCTGCCGGTACGCCGATCACGTGATCGCGATGAAGGCCGGCCGGGTCGTGGCCTCGGGCAAGCCGGTCGAGGTGATCACCGAAGAACTGGTCGACGAGGTCTTCGACGTCCGCTGCCGGATCACCCCGGACCCGGTGAGCGGGACGCCGATGGTGATCCCGATCAGCCGCCACCACCCGGCGCCGTCGAACTAGCGCTATCCTGGGTTCGGCCCGCCTCGGCTCCGGACGTCACGTCCCCGAGGACCGTCCGGCCACTCCCCCTCCAGGAAGCAGAGCCATGTTCGTGCTGCCCGAAAAGACCACCGGCCCCGAGCGCCCCCTGCTCGAGACGATGCTCGACCGCAACCGGCTCGCGCTCGTCGAGACCGCGCGGGGCCTGTCCGAGGCTGACGCCCGGCGGCGGCTGGTCCCGTCCGTGACCACGCCGATCGGGCTGGTCAAGCACGCCGCCGTCGCCGAACGCCGCTGGTTCCAGCGGCTCGTGCTCGGTCTGGACGAAGCCGAGTGCGACGGTCACGCGACCCCCGGCGACGCCGGGTTCGCCGTCTCGGACGACGAGACGCTGGCGGACGTGATCGCCGAGTACGAGCGGACCAGCACCCGCTCACGCGAGATCGCGGCCCGCTTCGAACTCGACGACACGTGGACGCACCCGGTCGTCGGCGAGGTCAGTCTCCGGTTCGTCTACCTGTTCCTGATCGAGGAGTTCGCCCGCCACGCCGGCCACGGCGACATCCTCCGGGAGCAGCTCACCGCGCGCTGACCGCGTACGCCCCCTGCCGCGGCAGGGCCGCCGCTCGCCGATCCACAATGGACTGGAGGATCTCGCCCACGCGCACCGCGGTGTTGGACAGCAGCGACGACGTGATGCCGTGCGTGTGCTCCGTGCCGCCCTGCAGGTAGATCCCGCCGCGCAGCACGGGTTCCGTCGTGATCCGGTAGTCGCGCTCGACGCGCAGCCTGCCCTCGGCGTCCCGGCCGCAGCTCGCGCCCAGCTCACCGAGCAGCGGCGTCGGGTCGGCGGGGCGGTACCCGGTCGCGTAGACGACGGCGTCGGCCTCCAGCACCGTGCGCTCGCCCGTGGTGAGCGACTCGACGGTCGCCGAGACGGCCGTGCCGGTGTCGTCCACCTCGACCGGACGCGAGACGTTGAACAGCCGCAGCCGTTCCACGCCCAGCACCTTCTCGCGGTAGACGCGCCGGTAGAGCTCGTCGATCAGCTCGACGTCGACGGCCGAATAGTTCGTCGCGCCGTGGTAGCGCATCAGGCGGTCCTTGACCGGCTCGCCCGCGCGGTAGAACTGGTCGACGGCGTCGGGGTCGAAGATCCGGTTGGCGAACGAGCTGTCGTCGGCCGGACTGTAGCCGTAGCGCGCGAACACCGCGCACACCTGCGCGTGCGGGAACTCGTCGTGCAGCAGCGCGGCCACCTCGGCGGCGCTCTGCCCGGCACCGACCACGACGAACCGCTTCGGCTCGGTGCCGCGCAGGCGATCGACGCGGAAGAGCAGCTCGCTGTTGTGCCAGATCCGCTCGCCCGCGGTGACGCCCTCGGGCAGCTGCGGCCGCAAACCGGTGCCCATCACCAGGTTGCGGGCCCGCAGCGAGCTGCCGTCGGAGGTCTCGACGTCGAAGAACTCGACCTCGTCGCCGTCGTGGACCGGCTTCACGGACACGACTTCGGTGCCGTACGAGACGACGTCGTCGACCTTCGCGGCCGCCCACTCGAAGTAGTCGTGGAACTCGACGCGCAGCGGGAACAGGTTCTTGTGGTTGATGAAGTCCACGAGCCGCCCGGCCGCGTGCAGGTAGTTCAGGAAGCTGAACCCGCTGGTCGGGTTCCGCATGGTGACCAGGTCCTTGAGGAAGGAGACCTGCATGGTCGCGGTGTCGATCAGCATCCCGCGGTGCCAGCCGAAACGGGGCTGCCGCTCCAGGAAGTGCGCGGTCACCGGCTCCCCCGGGCCGGCGTTGTGCTCGGCCAGCGCGATCGCGAGGGCCAGGTTCGAAGGCCCGAAACCCACCCCGACGACGTCGTAGATCGGGACCTGTTCGCCGGCCTCTGCAGTCATGTCGCTCCCTCGCACACTCCGCTACTGTTCAGGGAACCCTAACCTAACTTAGGCGAGCCTCGCCTAGTACGTTCGTGGTGATGTTCGTCCCCCGACTGCGGAAAGGCACTCTCGAATGCGCGTGGCGATGTTCGGCTACCAGACCTGGGGGCACCGGACCCTCCAAGCGCTCGTCGACGCGGGGCACGAGGTCGCGCTGGTGGTCACCCATCCGAAGAGTGACCACGCGTACGAGCGAATCTGGGCCGACTCGGTCGCCGATCTCGCCGAGGAGAACGGCATCCGCGTCCTGCTGCGCACCCGCCCGGACGACGACGAGCTGCTGGCCGAGCTGAAGACGGCCGACCTCGACCTGATCGTGGCGAACAACTGGCGCACGTGGCTGCCGCCGGAGATCTTCGACCTGCCGCGCCACGGCACCCTCAACATCCACGACTCGCTGCTGCCGTCCTACGCCGGGTTCTCCCCGCTGATCTGGGCGCTGATCAACGGCGAGCCCGAGGTCGGCGTCACCGCCCACATGATGGACGGCGAGCTGGACGCGGGCGACATCGTGCTGCAGCGCGCGATCCCGGTCGGCCCGGCCGACACCACGACGGACCTGTTCCACCGCACCGTGGACCTCATCGCGCCGATCACCGCCGAGGCGATCCAGCTCATCGAGACGGGCTACACGCCGGTGCCACAGGACCGGTCGAAGGCCAGCTTCTTCCACAAGCGCGCCGCGCGCGACAGCCTCATCGACTGGACGTGGCCGGTCGAGGACATCGAGCGCCTGGTGCGCGCCCAGTCCGACCCGTACCCGAACGCGTTCGCCTACCACCGCGGCGAACAGCTGCGGATCACGAAGGCGTCGGTGTCGCAGGGGCACTACGGCGGAACGCCGGGCCGCATCTTCATCAGGGAGGCTGACGGCGTGGTGATCGTCGCGGGCCCGGACGCCCGGCGCGGCCAGTCCCCCGGCCTGCGGGTGGAGCGGGTCCGCACGGCCGACGGCACCGAGCTGCCGGCGGCCGAGTACTTCACGACCATGGGCGGGTACCTGACCGACCGGCCGTGACCGTCAGCCGTCCTTGCCCGGCCCGGCGTCGGTGATCCGCGGGTCCGCGGTGTCCGGCGTGCCGGGCAGGGTGCGGACGATGGTGTCCTGGGCCCACCGCTCGCTGAACCCGGCCAAGAACGCGAGCCCGGCGAAGAACAGGGAGACCTGATCCGCCGCGCCGGGGGTCGCGATCGGGATCAGCCCGCCGGCCACGAGCACGAACAGGACCGCCCCGAAAACCGCGCCGATGATCGACCGGAAAGCGCCGGACAGCACCGTCACGAACCGGCCCTGGTCGATGCCGACCTGGACCTTCCGCCGGTTCGTGATGCGCACCATGACGCTCACGATCGCCCCGATCCCGCCGCAGGCCAGGCAGACCGCGACCGGCGCCCCGTTTTCGACGGTCAGCGGTACGAAATCGGCGAAGTAGACGCAGAGTGCCACCACGATCGCGCCGACGAAGATGCCGGAAAGGTACCTGATCAGCGCCGACTTCATCGCGGCGACGTAGGCGTACCGTTCGATCTGTTTGGTTTCCTTTTTCGCCGACGCCGCCGCGCTCGAGATGCGACCCGGTTTCTGTTCCGGCGGAGCTTCCGGGGCGGACATCGCGTCGAGCACCGCGAGCAGGTGCGCGCCGGTGGTGTAGCTGCCCTGGGTCAGGATCTCCTGCACCCGCCCGTGCAAGAGCACCGCGTACTTGCGTTCCACCTGGCGCGCGGACCGGAAGACGTCGTCGAACTCGGGTGTGCTCCGGCTCGGGTCGTAGAAGAGTCTCGTCTTGTGGACGACCCGCGGCGGCCAGCCCGGCCGCCGCTGGGCCACCAGCAACAGCGCCGCGGGAAAGTTGAGCGCGTAATACTCCTCCAGGATCCGGCCTTGGTTCTTTTCGAACTCCGCGCGCAGCCGAGCGAAATTCGACCGGTCACCCTGGTGCGCGACGATCAAGTCGTGCACGGACGGCGATTCGACGACAGTCGGTTTCTCCTCGAAATCCGTCATTGCGGTGACCTCCCCGAATGGTTTCTCCCGGAATCCGCCACGCGCGGGACTCTGTTACGGATCGTCGCGGCGGCCGCGAAATCCCGCGCGGATGCCACCCTTTCGGCGGAGCCGGGTAAAGGTCAGAGCACCTTGACCATGGTGTCCGAGTCCGGCGACCCCTCGGCGACGACCTCGTAGCCCTCCGCCAGGTACAGGCGCTGCGCGAAGTTCTTCCGTTCGACGCTCAGGCTGATCCGCCCGATGCCCGCCGTACGAGCCCGGCTCTCGACGGCCCGCATGAGCGCACGGCCGACGCCCCGCCCGCGCCAAGCGGCCACCACACCGAGCGACAACTCGGGGACGTCGGCGGCCACGAACCCGTACCCCGGGTCGTCCGCCGCGAAGAAGCGCAGCCAAGCCGCCCCGACGGATTCGCCGTCCACCTCGGCGACCACGCCCAGGTCGTCCGGCCGGGGCCACCCGGCGACGTAGTGCGCGGTGTTCGGCGCCGCCAGCACCCGCCGCTTGCTCTTGCGCTTCCATTCGGGCGACCAGTTCACCGCCTCGACGAGCATGTCGGCCAGGAAGCCGCCGTCTTCGCGAGTCGCCTCGCGGAGGTTCACAGCTCGCGGACCTTGCCGTCCGCAACCTCGAACCGGCGCGTGACGTGCACGGCGTCGAGCATCCGGCGGTCGTGCGTGACCAGCAGGAGCGTGCCGGGGTAGCGGTCCAGCGCCGCCTCGAGCTGCTCGATCGCGGGCAGGTCCAGGTGGTTGGTCGGCTCGTCGAGCACCAGCAGGTTGACGCCGCGGGCCTGCAGCAGCGCCAGCGCCGCGCGGGTCCGCTCCCCCGGCGACAGCGTCGCGGCGGACCGCAGCACGTGCGCGGCCTTGAGCCCGAACTTGGCCAGCAGCGTCCGGACCTCGGCGTCGGGCAGCTCCGGGACCAGCCGCGCGAAGGCGTCCGCGAGCGGGACGTCGTCGAGGAACAGCCGACGCGCCTGGTCGACCTCGCCGACCACGACACCCGAGCCGAGCGCCGCGTTGCCTTCGTCCGGGGAGAGCCGGCCGAGCATCAGCGCGAGCAGGGTCGACTTCCCGGCCCCGTTCGCGCCCGTGATGGCGATCTTGTCCGCCCAGTCCACCTGCAGGTCGACCGGCCCGAGGGTGAACCCGCCGCGCCGGACGACCGCGCCGCGCAGGGTGGCGACCACCGCACCGGCTCGCGGGGCCGCGGCGATCTCCATCCGCAGCTCCCACTCCTTGCGGGGCTCCTCGACGACGTCGAGGCGCTCGATCATCCGGTCGGTCTGCCGCGCCTTCGACGCCTGCTTCTCGGTGGCCTCGCTGCGGAACTTGCGGCCGAGCTTGTCGTTGTCGGGGGCCTTGCGGCGGGCGTTCTTGACGCCCTTCTCCATCCAGCCCCGCTGCATCCGCCCGCGCGCCTCGAGCGCGGCCTTGGTGCCGGCGAACTCCTCGTAGTCCTCACGCGCGTGCCGCCGGGCGACCTCGCGCTCCTCCAGGTAGGCCTCGTAGCCGCCGCCGTAGGTGTTGACCTGCTGCTGGGCCAGGTCCAGCTCGACCACCCGGTCGACCGTGCGGGCCAGGAACTCGCGGTCGTGGCTGACCAGGACCGTCGCCGAGCGCAGGCCGGTGACGAACCGCTCCAGCCGGGCAAGACCGTCGAGGTCGAGGTCATTGGTCGGCTCGTCGAGCAGGAAGACGTCGTAGCGGCTCAGCAGCAGCGACGCCAGGCCCGCGCGCGCGGCCTGCCCACCCGAGAGCGACGTCATCAGCTGGTCGAGGTCGACGTCCAGGCCGAGGTCGGCGGCCACCTCCCCGGCGCGGTCGTCGAGGTCCGCGCCGCCGAGGTCGAGCCAGCGGTCGAGCGCGGTCGCGTACCGGTCGTCCGAGCCGTCCTCGCCCGCCGTGAGCGCTTCGGTGGCCAGATCGAGGTCGGCCTGCGCCGCCGAGACGCCGGTCCGGCGCGCCAGGAACGCCCGCACCGACTCGCCTTCACGGCGTTCGGGCTCCTGCGGCAGGTGCCCGACGGTGGCGGTCGGCGGGTTCAGCCGCACCTCGCCGTCGTCCGGCTTGGCCAGGCCGGCCAGGGTCCGCAGCAGCGTCGACTTGCCGGCGCCGTTGACGCCGACCAGGCCGACGACGTCACCCGGCGCGACCACCAGATCGAGGCCGGAGAAGAGGATGCGATCGCCGTGGCCCGCGGCCAGGTCCTTCGCGACGAGAGTTGCGCTCATGAGGTAGCCGAGTCTACGGGCACGTGGTGAACTGTCAGATCATGGTCAAATGACACCGACTGTGTGTGTCCGGTGGCGCTTTGATCACTCAGTGTGGGTAACCTGTTTGGTTGTCAGTCCCCGCAGCAGTGAGGTCGGTGAACATCGAATGGGCGAGCCCGCTTCCCCGGTCACCCTCGGCCGCAGGCCGAAGGCGAGGGAAGGCCGCGTGCCGGCGCCCCGGCCGACGGTCAGCCGCCGTCGCGAGGTCAGCCACGCGAGCGCGCGCTCGCTCCTGATGACCGTGCTCGGCGAGTACGCGCTACCCCGCGACAAGCCGGTGTGGACGTCGATGCTGGTCGAGGTGCTGGGCATCCTCGACATCGAGGAGAAGTCGGCGCGGCAGGCGCTGGCCCGCTCCGCCGCCGAGGGCTGGGTCGTCTCCGAGCGCGTCGGGCGCCGGGTGCGCTGGTCGCTGACGCCGCCGGGCCGCCGGCTCCTGACCGAGGGCGCCGACCGGATCTACGCGTTCGGCCGCGAAGAGCGTCCGTGGAACGGGCAGTGGCTGATGCTGATCGTTTCCGTGCCGGAGGCCAAGCGCGACCTGCGCCACCGGCTGCGCACCCGCCTGACCTGGGCGGGCTTCGGCTCGCCGGTCGCCGGCGTCTGGGTCAGCCCGGACCTGTCCCGTCAGCGCGAGGCCCAGCAGATCGTCACCGATCTGGGTCTCGAGGCGCAGGCCATGTCGTTCACCTCGACCTACGGCGAGGTCGGCGAGCAGGAGACGATGGTCGCCCGGTCGTGGGACCTCACCGAGCTGAAGGACCGCTACGAGGACTTCATCGACCGCTTCACCGGCCTGCACCCGACCGGCGGACGCGCGGTGCTGCGGGCGCAGACCGAGCTCGTCCACGAGTGGCGGCGGTTCCCGTTCCTCGACCCGCAACTGCCCGCCGAGCTCCTGCCCTCGAAGTGGAGCGGGACGAAGGCCGGGGAACTGTTCCATCACAAACACGTCGACTGGCGCCCCGACGCCCAGCAGTATTGGGACGACATCGTCGAAGCCGAAGAAGCAGGGTGAGCATGACTGACCAGGTCCGCCTCGACCACGACGGCGGGCTCGCCGTCCTGACCATCGACGCGCCGCCGTTGAACCTCTACACCGCTTCCCTGCAGTCCGACCTCGCCGCCGCCCTCGGTTCCCTGGAAGACGCGCCCGCGCGGGCGCTGCTGATCCGCGCCGAGGGCAAGATCGTCAGCGGCGGCGTGGACGTCTCGCTGTTCGACGCCCAGGGCTCGCCCGCCGAGGCGAAGGTGCTGTTCGACGAGATGCTCGCGGTGCCCGACCGGATCGCTGCGCTGCCGTTCCCCACCGTGTTCGCCGCGCACGGCCTGTGCCTGACCTGGGCGTTCGAGGTCGCCGTGGCCTGCGACCTCATCCTGGCCGCGCCACGCGCGAAGTTCGGGCTGGTCGAGAAGGTCGTCGGCCTGACCCCGACCATGGGCGGCACCCAGCGGCTCGCCGCGCGGGCGGGTGTCGGGCGCGCCAAGGAGTTCGTCATGACCGGCGACACCTACGACGCGGCGACGATGGAGCGCTGGAACGTCGTCAACCGCGTCCTGCCGGACGAGGACTTCGACGCCGCGGCCCGGGCGTTCGCCGCTCGCCTGGCCGAGGGCCCGACCCGCGCGCACACGGCGACCAAGCGCGTCCTCGACCACTTCTCCGCCGGCGGCGTCCCGGAGGCCAACGCGCACATCACGGCGATCGCCGCGGAGCTGTTCGAGACCGAGGACCTGCGCAACGCCGTGAAGTCGTTCCTCGCCGACGGCCCGGGCAAGGCGACGTTCTCGGGTCGTTAACAGTCCGTTCGGACAACGGTTGCCGCCGTTCGGGCGTGCGTGGATCTCCGGGCACCGGGTTACATTCGGATGTGGTCTAGACCATCACATTCGGCTGCTTCGTGTCGCTTGGAGAACCGCCATGAGACGCATTCCCGTACGACTACGCTCCGCGCTCGCCGCCCTCCTGATCGCCGCGGGCGGCGTCGCGGCGCTGGCCCCGCCCGCCGCCGCTGCCGGTTCGCTGACCGCGACGCTCGCGCTGAGCGGCACGACCGGCACCTACACCGTCGCCAACACCGGAACCGCGTCGGTGAGCAACTGGGCGATCACCTTCACGCTGCCCGCCGGCGTCACCGCCAGCACCGGCGACAACGGCACCGTGACGCAGAACGGCACCCAGGTCACGCTGACCCCGGCGTACTACATCGCGACGCTGGCGCCGGGCCGCACCACCTACCCGTACAGCCCGACGTTCCGGCTCAGCGCGGCCGCGACGCCGACGCAGTGCCGCGTCGACAACGCGAACTGCGACGGTTCACCGGACACGCCACCGAGTGCTCCGGCTGGGTTGAGGCTCGTCGCGAAGACGACGACCACGGCCGCACTGGCTTGGAACGCGTCAACGGCCGGATCGCTTCCGGTCACGGGTTATGACGTCTATCAGGGCACGACTTTGGCCGCCTCGGTGACCGGCACCAGCGCCACGATCAGCGGGCTGACGCCGAACACCGCGTACTCGTTCACGGTGAAGGCCAAGGACTCGAAGGGCACGGCGTCGCCGGCGAGCACCGCGCTCGCCGTCACGACGAACAACCCGGCCAACGACACGCAGGCACCCACCGTGCCGGGCGGGCTGCGGTCAACGTCCGCCGACGCGACTTCGGTGTCGCTGACGTGGACGGCGTCCACCGACAACACCGGCGTCGTCAGCTACGACGTCTACCGCGGGACGACCCTGGCGACGACGGTCACCACGACCGCCGCCGTCGTCACCGGGCTGGCACCGTCCACTTCGTACACGTTCACCGTTCGCGCGCGGGACGGCTACGACAACGTGTCCGCGCCGAGCGCCGCCGTCACGGCCAAGACCGGCGACATCGTGTCCGGCTACGCGAAGGTCGGCTACTTCGTTCAGTGGGGCATCTACGGCCGCCAGTACTTCGTGAAGAACCTCGAGACGACCGGCGCGGCGGCCAAGCTGACGCACCTGCTGTACGCGTTCGAGAACATCGACCCGGTGAACCTGACGTGCCTCTCCGGCGTCACCAAGGGCACGACGGCGAACCCGCAGGACCCGAACCAGGGTGACGGCGCCGGCGACGCCGAGGCCGACTACTCGCGGCCGTTCGCGGCGGCCCAGTCCGTCGACGGCGTGGCCGACACCGGCTGGGAGGCGCTGCGCGGCAACTTCAACCAGCTCAAGAAGCTCAAGGCCAAGCACCCGAACCTGAAGGTGCTGGTGTCCCTGGGCGGCTGGACGTATTCGAAGTACTTCTCGGACGTCGCGGCCACGGACGCGTCGCGCAAGAAGTTCGTCTCGTCGTGCGTCGACACCTGGATCAAGGGCAACATCGCGTCCTACGGCGGCGCGGGCGGCCCGGGCACCGCGGCCGGGATCTTCGACGGCATAGACATCGATTGGGAGTGGCCCGGCAGCGCCGACGGCCACCCCGGCAACCACTGGAGCGGAGGCGACAAGAACAACCTCACGGCGCTGATGGCCGAGTTCCGCACGCAGCTGGACGCGTACGGCGCGACCACCGGCAAGCGGTACCAGCTGCAGGCCTTCACCCCGGCAGACCCGGCCAAGGTGGCGTCCGGCTGGGACCTGTCGAAGATCTTCAGCTACCTCGACGTCGCGAACGTCCAGGGGTACGACTTCCACGGCTCGGGCAGCGACAACTCGTGGGAGCCGAACCGCACCGGCCACCAGGGCAACCTGTACGCCGACGCGGACGACCCGTACAACTTCCACTTCAGCGCCGAAGCGGCGATCAACGCGTACACGAACGCGGGCGTCGATCCACGAAGGCTGACGCTCGGCCTGGCCTTCTACGGCCGGGGCTGGCAGGGCGTCGCGGACGGCGGGAAGCACGGCGAGTGGCAGTCGGCGACCGGCGCGGCACCGGGGCAATTCGCCGAGGAAGCCGGGACACGCGGGTACTCGAACCTCATCGCGAGCGTCCCCGGCTGCACGGTCTACCACGACACCGCGGCCGTCGCGACGTCGTGCTACACCGGCAACGGCGGCCAGTGGTGGACGTTCGACGACGCGTGGTCCATCGCGGCGAAGACGACCTGGCTGAAGTCCCGCGGCCTGCTCGGCGTGATGGCGTGGGAGATGTCGGGTGACACCGGGACGCTGATGAACGCGGTCAGCGCGGGTCTCGGCTAGCGGCACGATTGTTCAGCCCGCTGAACGGAAAACGCCTTCCGTTCAGCGGGCTGAACATTTCGCCGGCTCTTTCCTTCACGACGCAAAGAAAGGCTTTCCCCGCTCTTGACTGACGATGGTCTGGACCATGAAACTGTCCAGACAGCGCGCTGGTGATCCACCTCACATCGTCGTCCCGAGGAGAACCATGTCCGCATCCCGCTGGAGGAAAGTCGTCACGCTCGCCGCCGCCGTCCCGCTCGCCCTGGGCCTGATCGCCACCCCAGCCCCCGCGGCCCCGGCCACGTTCACGCACCCCGGCGTGCTGGTCAGCCGCCCGCAGCTGGACTTCGTGAAGGCGCAGGTGAACGCCGGCGCCCAGCCGTGGAAAGCCGCCTACGATCAGGCGAAAGCCAGTTCGTACGCGTCACTTTCGCGCACCCCGAAGCCGCGTTCGGTCGTCGAATGCGGCCCGTACTCGGACCCCAACCTCGGCTGCACCGACGAGCGCGAAGACGCGATCGCGGCGTACACGGACGCGCTGATCTGGTACATCTCGGGAGACGCCCGCTACGCCCAGAAAGCAATAGCGCTGATGGACGCGTGGTCGGCGACGATCACCAACCACACCAACAGCAACGCGCCCCTCCAGACGGGCTGGGCGGGCTCGTCCTGGCCCCGCGCGGCGGAGATCATCAAGTACACGTACACGAGCTGGCCGAACTCGGCTCGTTTCGGCACGATGCTCCGCAACGTCTACCTGAACAAAATCATCAACGGCAGCAACAGCAACGGCAACTGGGAACTGTCCATGATGGAGGCCGCGGTAGGCATCTCGGTGTTCCTCGAGGACAAGACGAACTTCGACAAGGCGGTAACCCGCTACCGCAACCGCGTCGCCGCTTATGTCTATTTGGCTTCGGACGGCGCTTTGCCGAAGACGGTCCCGGGAAGCGGCCTGTCCACACGCGACCAGATCGTCGGCTATTGGCAAGGCCAGAGCACGTTCGTAGACGGCCTAACTCAGGAGACCTGCCGCGACTTCGTCCATACGGGCTACGGAATAGCGGCCATCGCGGACGTCGCAGAGACGCTGCGCATCCAGGGCCAGGACGTGTACGGAACAGACGTCGGCGAGCGACTGCGCCAGGCCCTGGGCTTCCAGTCGAAGTACGAGCTGGGCACAGCCGTCCCGTC